>JAFAZU010000503.1 GCA_019239585.1 Acidobacteriaceae bacterium | reverse complement strand
GCGGCGCGGCAGA
Organism: Acidobacteriaceae bacterium; assembly: GCA_019239585.1. GTDB lineage: Bacteria > Acidobacteriota > Terriglobia > Bryobacterales > Bryobacteraceae > Bog-105. The sequence goes on along the minus strand of JAFAZU010000503.1, from coordinate 2,995 downwards.
ATTGCGAGAAGCCACGTCGAACTCACACCAGGCGGCAGCGGCATTGTTCACATGCAGCGGGCTTACTCGCTGACCTTGCGTCTGCTGCTGGGCCTTTCTATGGCGGTTCTGCTGATCACTTGTGCCAACGTTGCCAATCTCCTGCTCGCCCGTGGAGCAGCGCGAACCGCTGATACATCCCTGCGGCTTGCCTTAGGAGCCAGTCGGTGGCGTCTCGTCCGGCAATCGCTGACCGAAAGTTTGACATTAGCGCTAGTCGGCGGCGCGCTCGGCTTATGGGCGACTTCGGCGGGCACGAAACTGTTGATCGCCCTGTTCTTCCGTGGGACGGAGTACGTGCCTATCCAGACCTCGCCTGATTTCCGCATTCTGGCTTTTACGTTGGTCCTCTCGTGCGGGGCGGCCCTTGTTTTCGGCCTGCTGCCAGCTTTTCGGATGAGCTTACATACCGTGCCAGTCATTCAGGGCGCGAGCCCCGGTATTAAAGGTTCTCGGTTATCCTCTCGATCCCTCGGGCTGGGTGCGGTGCTGATTGTCGTTGAAGTGGCGCTTTCGCTCGTGGTGTTGGCCGGAGCCGGGACGTTTGCCCGCAGCTTGGCGAACCTCAGCGGGCAATCTTTCGGCTTTGATCGGGAGCGCGTCCTTATCGTCAACATTGATACGGCTCATGCCGGCTATGACGAACGTAGGCTCGGATCGCTCTATCGGGAAATGTACGCCCGGCTGAATGCGCTGCCTGGCGTGAAGAGCGCGAGCTTTTCCTTTTACAGTCCGTTTAACAATTGCTGCTCGGGCTTCTCTGTCTCGGTGGAAGGTTATAGCCCCAAACCGGGCGAACAGATGCAAGCACGCCTGAATCGGGTCTCGCCCGGGTATTTCCAGACTCTCGGTACCAAAGTTCTGCTTGGCCGCACCTTTGACGAGCAGGATGGAGCGGGATCACGGCGAGTCGCCGTCGTGACGGAAGAGTTTGTTCGCCGGTTCCTGCCGAAGGGAAATCCCATCGGCAGGCGCTTCGGCATCGGCGGCGAACGCAATGCGAGTGATCTGGAGATTGTGGGCGTCGTCGCAAATGCAAAATACGACCGCCCTCGGGAGGAACTCATGCCCATGGCTTTCTTCCCCTTGCTGCAAGAGCGATCGAGTTCGTCAGATTCTTCCACCGATGAGTCCAAGTTTGCCCATGTGATCGAAGTGCGTTCTGCGGCTCTTCCCGAAACCGTAGTGGCCGAGGTCCGTCACGTTTTGGCCGAGGTCGACCCAGGTCTGCCGGTTTTGCGCGTCAGCACGCTTTCGGACAATATCAACCTGATGTTGAATCAGGAGAACGTCGTTGCCGCTCTCGCCCTGTTCTTCGGATTGGTGGCGCTCGTTCTGAGCTGCCTCGGGCTGTATGGATTAATGGCCTACACTGTGCAACGGCGCACCAGTGAAATGGGGATTCGCATGGCATTGGGGGCGAGTCGTGCTTCCGTGATCGGCATGATGCTCCGGGAGGCTCTCGTGCAGGGTTTCATCGGTATTGCTATTGGTATTCCCGCTGCATTGGCCGCTTTGCGACTCGTAACCCATCAGCTCTATGGCGTCAATCCGAGTAATCCGAAGTATTCCGTTGTGGCGGCTCTGGTTCTTCTTTTGTGCCTGGCCCTCGCCGCTTACCTGCCAGCACGTCGAGCATCACGCGTCGACCCGTTAATCTCGTTGAGATACGAGTAAGTGATCGAGCTTTCGCAACAATCGGTAGACTCGTGTCTTTTCGCAGGCAAATTCCCGGATTGTTCTAATAAAATCCCGATGATACGATCCGCTTGTATCGCCAGTAGCAGAACAGGTTAACCAACAAAGAGGACCAACACAGTGATTCAAGACAGAAAAGTCATGAACAGCCGAAGGAAACTGCCGATGCCAGTTCCGAGGTGCCCTATGCCGGCTCTCGACGGCAACCTGTGAAGGGCAGGTTCGATTCGAATGCGCTTTCAAAACTGGTCGCTTAATGTGATTACGCTGGTTCTGTCAGTGTCCGCAGGAAAGCAGAGCCAGAAAGGTGAAGAATATGGTCCCGATTAGACCAAATGGCGTGATCGGAAGTGAGCGGACGCGCATTGATGGGATTGCCAAAGTGACCGGCCAGGCGTGTTATGGTGCCGATCAACCTGTCACGAACCCCGCTTATGCTTACTTGGCGACAGCTTCGATTGCTCGCGGCCGCATTCGCAAAATCGAGAGCGGTCTTGCTCGAAGCATGCCGGGTGTACTCGACATTCTGACGTATGAGAACGTAGGCAAAGCCGTTAAGCCAGGAAGACACATCCTCAGTTTTGGCTATATGGCTACTGCCCTGGCCCCGCTTCGCTCCAATCGCATCTACTTCGCGGGCCAAATCGTCGCTGTTGTGGTGGCGGAAACCTTTGAAACAGCGCAGGCCGCCGCACAGGCGCTCAGTATTGTATATAAAACGAAAAAGCCCGCCGCGACGTTCGACTGTTCGGGAGTAAAAGAAGTGAAGCCCAAGAGCATGGGCGAACCTGAACTTTCCGCAGGTCACTTCGACCAAGCTTTCGCGGCCTCCCCGTTCACTATGAACGCTTGGTATGAGACCCCAGCCCAGCATCATAATCCGCTGGAGCTGTTCCAAACCACTTGCGCCTGGACCGGCGAACAACTCACGGTTTGGGAGTCGAATCAAAACGTGCGCGCCTATCAGCACGGCCTCGCCCAGCAGTTAGGATTAAAACCGAAAAATGTCCGAATTCTCTCCCCTTTTATCGGGGGAGCCTTTGGCTCGCGAGGTGAGCTGGGGCAGGCAACAGCGCTCATCGCCCTGGCCGCCAAACGGCTGAATCGTCCGGTTAAGCTCGTCGCCTCCCGTCCACAAGGCTTCACCCTGCGAACATTTCGAGCCGAAACACGGCATCACCTTCAACTGGGCGCGGATCACGAGGGCCGACTTACCGCTCTATCGCATGAGAGTTGGGAACTGACCAGCCGCACCGAC
>JAFAZU010000196.1 GCA_019239585.1 Acidobacteriaceae bacterium | reverse complement strand
GTATCCGAGTAAGCTTGCATATACTGAGGCTTTATTTTTTGCCAATTCAGGCGCTGGTTCAGCAAATTGAAAACCCGCTCTTGAAGACGGCTGAAATCAGCCTGATACTTGGCGGGGTCGTCAAACTTACGGACCTCCTGATTAAATCCTTGCGTGGCTGCCTGGCTAAATGCCGCTTTATATTGTCCGAGCGCCTGTTCTATCAGAGTTTCCGGTTTGGTAATGCGAAAGAGTTCCTCAATCAGTGCTGCTTTTTTCGGATCAATGGCTGGCACCGAAGCGGGCTTGCTTGATGGCGCGGACTGGCCGAAAAGCGCGAGGGAAAAGCTGAACAGGCAAAAGAGCAGCAGCTTCGCGGAAAGTTGTTGTAATTTCATCAGAACTTTCAGTGTAAGGGGATGGGATTCTGGTAGTAGTTGATCTAGTATGATTGGCCACTTACGGGGAACGGTTTTCGAGAAGAATCCGAACGAAATTATCTTAGAAGCGGCGGGTGTCGGCTATGAAGTGGTGATTCCTATTTCGACCTATACCGTGCTGCCTGACAAAGGCGCGCCCGTATCTCTGCGCATCTATACGCATGTTCGGGAAGATGCACTCACATTATTTGGATTTGCAACCGCTGAAGAGAAAGCCGTGTTTGAGCGCCTGATTTCGGTCAGCGGCATTGGCCCGAAGCTGGCCGTTACCGTATTGTCAGGGTTGGCGACCGCTGACCTGATTGCAGCGATCCGGAGCGGAGATGTTCCCCGGTTAGTGCGGATTCCGGGCGTGGGTAAAAAAACGGCGGAACGTATCATCTTGGAACTGAAAGATAAGATGGCAGCGGTGGAACCAACGGCGCAGCGGGATGGGGCTGTTGTTACTGGACCGGCTTTAAGCGTATTGGAGCGGGATGTGCTTTCGGCATTGCAGAATTTAGGGTGTTCACGTCCGGCTGCCGAGGAGGCAGTGCGGAAAGTGAAGGAGCGCGGAGCGCCGGAAGAGTTCGAACCGTTCTTCCGGGCTGCTATGGGGTTCATACGGTAAGGTGGGAATTGGGTGCGCGCGCAAAATACAGTTTCTCCGGTAGTGCAAGAAGACGAGCGGCAAATTGAGGCCGCGCTGCGTCCGACTACGCTCAGCGACTTTGCCGGACAGCCGCATGTGCGGGAGCAGCTAGCCATTGCCATCGAAGCAGCGAAGCGGCGGGGCGAAGCGATGGACCATGTGCTGCTGTGTGGCCCTCCAGGATTAGGCAAAACAACGCTGGCGGGCATCATCGCGCAGGAACTGGCGGTCGCTTTGGACCAAACCGCCGGGCCGGTATTGCAAAAGAAACTTGATCTCACCGGCATTCTGAGTAACGTCCGTGCGCGGCAGGTGTTTTTCATTGATGAAGTTCATCGATTGATGCCGGATATTGAGGAGATTCTGTATTCGGCGTTGGAGGATTTTCGGCTGGATATTCTGATCGGAACGGGGCCGGGCGCGCGCACTCACTCCATTTCGCTGCCCCGATTCACGGCGGTCGGAGCAACCACGCGGCAGGGCTTGTTGAGCGCGCCGCTGCGTGGGCGTTTCGGCATTGTCCTGCGATTAGACCCGTACGACGAAGAGACTTTGGCGAAGATCGTGAATCGCTCAGCCAATTTGCTGGAGATCGGCATTATGCCGGAAGCAGCGCGGGAGATCGCCCGACGGGGGCGCGGGACGCCGCGCATTGCGAATCGTTTACTGCGGAGAGTCCGTGATTTCGCGCAAGTGCGGGCTAATGGTTTTATCGATCACGAGGTTGCGCAGGCAGCGCTTGATTTATTGAAAGTGGACCGTTACGGCTTGGATGAGCTGGATCGGAAGATCATGATGACGATCATGGTCAACTTCGGCGGCGGTCCTGTTGGACTAAATACAATAGCGGCCTCGGTGGATGAGCAGGCGGACACCATTGAGGAAGTCTATGAGCCCTACCTGATGCAACTCGGCTTTCTGGACAGAACGCCGCGCGGACGGATTGCGACGGACCGGGCCTTTGATTATTTCCAGGTTCCTAGACGGACGCAATTTGGAGGACAGCCCCCCTTGTTTTAAACCTCAGCGATAGTGAAACCGGCATCCTTCAGCTTGGCAGCGTCAATCGCGGCGTGTTCGCCCTCGACGCGCTCGGCTGGACCTTGCTTCATTTCAATCAGCAGGACATCACGTTCCGTAGGCTGATCCGAGCCGCCCTCAGCGTTCGGTTCCGCCGGCGTAACTTTCTCGCGAAAGCGGGAAACCTGGAGAACGCTCTCATCGGAGAACACTGCGCCGGTGCTTAATTCAATCAATGCCATCTCGACCGTCATGCTACCACGCGAGAATAGAATCATAGAGTACTCGTGCGAAGCAAAAGACTGCAGCAAAAAGAGAAGCGAGAGAAATCTACCCT
>JAFAZU010000175.1 GCA_019239585.1 Acidobacteriaceae bacterium | reverse complement strand
TCATAATCAAACCAACTGGCGCTCATGCCGGGGCCGATATCTTCAACGCCCGCTGCCTGAGCAACATCGCGGAAGTGGCCACCGGTATTTACATACAGATTCTTACGGCCAAAATCGTTGGCAACGTAGAGATCCGGCCAGCCGTCGTCATTGAAGTCGCACCAGGCCGGGGCAAAACTGAACCGGTTGTTGTTCTCATTAATGCCAGTCTCTTCTGTGCAGTCTTCGAAGAAACCCGTGCCGTCCGCATTCAGGCGATTGCGGAACAGGAAATTGGGAGGGCCGTTCTGCGCATCATGGTAAGGCGATGCGTACGTGTATTGCGCTTCGCTTTGAAAGTAAACGTAGCAGCAAAGATACAGGTCAAGCTTGCCGTCTCGGTCGAAATCGGCTGCGGCCATGCCGGTAAAGCCGCCTTTGGGAGAGTTCGCAAAACGGAAAGCATCGGTTCGCAATTCAAATCGCTTGCCCTCGTTCAGAAAAAGGACAGGGCCGCCGCTTCGAAGCACGATCAAATCCTGAAGGCCCGTATTGCGCAGATCTAGAAAGAGCGCGGCGGAGGTGTCGTCCAGAATGCCTGCCCCCCACTGGTCTGTGATGTCCGCGAGCATTCCATCGGGACCGAACTTATATAAGCGATTCGGCAAGCCTCCCGGTTGGCAGACATAGATTTCTTCCGCGCCGTCATTGTCGATATCGCCGACCGCAATGCCGTTGCTTCCGTAAATGTCGATACCGGTCGCCGGATCAAGTCGTGACCGCCAATACGGAACGCCGTAAGATAACTGTTTCTGAAACGACTCAACGCTTCCGAATGCCGCTGCTGTTACGTCACGAAAGTAGGGCTGTGCGGCAGATGCAAGGTGCTCTTCAAGCGGAAAGAAAGCGGTGCATCGCGCTCCGTCCCAGCTTTGCTTCCAGCGGCCCACCCGATAGAACAGCTTGCCGTCGCGTTCGCTCGCTACTTCGTAACGCACAACTCCTTCCGGCAAAGGATAAAACTGCGCGCGCCGCACCGCTCCTAAAGACTCCACCCACTTTCTCCAGCCCTCGGCGATTTGCCGGTCTAATGGATCAAAAGCTGCCTCTTGCAGATCGGAGGCAAATTCTTTGTATCCGCGAGGCTGGGGCGAGTGACCTTCGACCGTTGGGCTGAGGGGCAGTTGCAGGGTTTGGAGCGCATTGTGCAGGCTGTCCCGAACTTGCACAACAGCCTTTTCTTCGGGGAACTCATCGAAACCGGGTTCGATGAACTTCTGTAATCCCAAATAAGGTGGCTGGTGTTTTGTCCCCTCTTCCGATGACTGCCTGGCACGCACCGGCAAGCAGGTGAGAGCGGGAAGCACAGCCACCGAGGCTAAAAATTCGCGCCTGGAAAAGTGTTGAATGCGCTTCACGGCTTCCCTGAACCATTTTCCGAAATCTTCAACGTCTGGTTTGCTCGTGTCTTGCCGATTGTCTGAACCATCCCGCTCGGCCAGCGGATCTGTACACTGTCGACTTCGTTTGCTTTTCCCAGGCCGAAGTGCAGGGTAAACGAGTTTTGCGAGTAATAGCTGCCGCCGCTCATTACCTCATCGATCATTTTGCGGTCAGCGGCTGTGACCATCACTCGCGCTCCGACTGCGCTCCGGTTTGATTGCTTGCCGGTTAAAAGAATATTGAGGTAATTTCCGTGCGGGCCGTTGTTCTTGAGAACGCTGGGTGCTGCGTTCATATTCACCAAAACGATTTCCGGTCTTCCGTCCCCGTCCAGGTCTCCGAAGGCCAGACCGCGCGCGGATCTCGCAACCTGAAATGCGGGACCGGCCTCCTCCGTAATGTCCTTGAACTTGCCCGCCCCTAAGTTGTGAAACAAAACAGTCGGCTGCAGGTAAGTATCGCCAAGGCCCTTTCCTTCTACTTCGGGATAAACATGGCCGTTGGCAATCACCAGATCGCGCCAGCCATCGTCATCAACATCCACGAAAGCGGTCCCCCAGCCGAGCAACTGCCTTTTCGCCAAACCCGCCTCACGGGACACATCGGTGAAAAACTTGCCGTCGTCGTTATGATAGAGCGACGTTAAATCACCGGAGAAGTTTGTTTTGGCAATGTCTAAAAATCCGTCTCCGTCGTAATCCGCTACTGCAATGCCCATTCCGGCCTGCAGGTCGCCATCGTAGTTGAGAGCCACGCCTGCCTCTACGCCGCGCTCCTCGAACGTGCCGTTGTGCAAATTGTGGAAGAGCAGGCTACGCGTCATGTCGCAGGCTACGTAAAGATCCGGCCAGTCGTCGTTATCAAAGTCGGCGGAGACTACGCCCAGGCTGTAGCGTCCTCCCGGTTTGAGAATTCCGGCCTGTTCGGAAACGTCGGTAAAGGTGCCGTCCCGGTTGTTATGGTAGAGCGCGTTATGGGCGAGCGGAAGTCCTCGGGGACCGCACATGACGGGAATGCCTTTCCACTGGCAGTAATCGCCGCTGCCGGGTTTCGGCGTCTTGTTCAGGTTCAGATCGACGTAATTGGCGACGAAAAAATCCAGATATCCATCATGATCGTAGTCGAGGAACGCGCAGCCGGAACCGTAACGCGTGCCTGTGACGGGAAGCTTGGCCCTTTCGGTAATGTCCTCAAACGTGCCGTTGCCCTTGTTGCGATACAGAACGTTGTGGCCGTAGTAAGTGACGAGGAGATCGGTAAAACCGTCATTATCGAAGTCGCCCGCGCACACGCCCTGCGCCCAACCTTCGCGGCTGAATCCCGCTTGCAATCCCACGTTCTTGAAATGTCCGTTTCCCTCATTGTGATAAAGCTGCGGCAAGGCGGCGGGTTTCCCTGCTGAGTCCAGCCGCGTGCCGTTGGCAATAAAAACATCGTTGCGGCCATCATTGTCGTAATCAAAAATGACAACACCGTTGCCGGTCGTTTCCAAAATGTAATCCTTGCGGGTTAAACCGCCGTAAGTATTCTTATCTGTAATGCCGAACGAATTCGCTACATCGCAAAAATCGGCAATTGTGCCGGAAGTGAACGCCCATAAACCAATGCAAACAAGAAAAAGCAAATACCGCACACGATTGGATTATACGGGTTATTGCCCGAAGATCTCGCCCAGCGCCTTGGGGCGGACCCCGATACGCTCGTAATTCTGGCATTTTTCATATACAAGGCTCATAGCATCCGTAGGTGAAAGTACTTCCATGACCACCTTCACGGGCTTTGTCGGATAAGGGCTTTCGAGGCGCGACAAAGAAGCAAGCACATTAGGCTTGGGCTGCCAGTTCGGGTCAATGCGCCGTTCAGCTTCGCTCGCTGATCGGTAACTGGCTCTATCGAGAAGACGCATTAGAACCTTTTGCAACAAACAATGTGGGATTGTCGGCACTGCTTTTTGAATCGCCTCTCCAAACCAGTATTCGAAGTAGGGTTTTTCGTTCGCATAGCGCAAACGAAACTCCTCAAGGGTCAGTAATTGCGTCCCGGCAGCCATACTGCAGCCTACCCTAAGAAGAAAGCCTCCGTGATCAATTTGATCGTACCCAGGCGGAGAGGAAGGTAGAAGAAAAGTGCTAAAAACTTGGAAACCTTAAGTCGAGTGTGATATTGTCTTTTCAATCGTTGTTTTCTGTTAGCTTCAATCAATTCTGAAAGGGGTTAGGCATGCCACGTTGGCTTAAAGGGTTCTCGTTATTTACTCTTGTTTTGCTGTTCAGCAGCGTTGCTTTCGGACAGCGTGATTTAGGAACAATCACCGGAATTATCACGGATGCATCCGGGGCAGCAGTCCCGAAT
>JAFAZU010000673.1 GCA_019239585.1 Acidobacteriaceae bacterium | reverse complement strand
CCGGCCTTCAAGGTCGATGACCGGTATGCCGGGCCGCTTCCAACTGGAGATTTCTTCGCTGCTGCCCACCGCTACAATGCGGTCGTTTGTGATAGCAACGGCTTCAACTTCCGGTAACCCCGGGTTAACCGTCCAGATCTTGCCGTTCACGAGTAAGAGTGTGGGCGTAGGTTGTGCCCTCAAACAGGCTGCTAACAGCAGGGAAAGGAGGACCGCTGAGCTAGGCTGGAGTTTCCGCATATTCAAAACCCACATATTGTACGTCTTCCTGCAGGTCAAAGCCGAACCGCTCGCGCACGCGGCGCTTCGCCTCTTCAATCAGCGCTACTAAATCAGCAGCGCGACCATTTCCCCCGTTGTAAATCAGATTGGCATGGTAAGTCGCCACATGAATATCGCCGCGTGTCATGCCCTTTACGCCCGCTTCTTCGAGAAACCAGGCCGAAGGAACCTTGCCCTCGCGCACGAGTTTTGCGGGAACTTGCGCTCCCACGGAGGCGGGCAGATCGGCAAAGAAAACATTTTTAAAAATGCTGCCGGCGCACTTCATGGTGGGAGGATATTTAGCGTCGCGAATGGCACGGATCTCCCCTGCGGTTTTGGCTAAAGCTTCCGGGTCACCGGGAGTAAAGCGCAGATCAGCGGATAAAACAATCCAGCCTTTGTGATCCTTAAAGATGCTCTCACGGTAACGGAACTGGCACTCTTCATTGTTGAACGTTCGGATGCGCTCGCCATCGGTAAAGCGAACATGTTCTACCAGTTCCTGCATGGAGCGGCCATAAGCGCCCGCGTTCCCGTAGACTGCGCCGCCCAAGTAACCAGGAATGCCCGTCATGGACTCCATGCCCGCTAAGCCGAGTGCAATACTGCGATCCACCACGTCCTGCAGCATGACTCCGGCTTCGACGCACAGAACCGTACCGTTCTCGATCATGCGCTTTCCTCTAAAGCGTAGAACGATTCCCTCATAGCCGTCATCAGAAACAACCAGATTGGTGCCGCCGCCAATGACAAGGTGCGGCAGTGTCAGGGTATTGACAAGGTGCAACGCCTCAGCAAACGCACCGGCGTTATGCGTATCGCAGAACACTGCTGCAGGACCGCCAAGGGCAAAGCGGGTGTATGGTGCGAGCGGTTCATGAAACAGGATCGTCAGGTTGGGAATGGCACGAAGGCGTTCAGCCGCCTTTGCCGACAGCACTGGCATTGATCCTGATTATAGGGCGCCGCGTTAGAAGCTTAAAACGAGTTACTTGGTTTTGGCTGGAACCTGCAGGTCCATTCTCGAAGATAAATCCGCGCTCTGGTACTGCAACAGATAGCCGCCATTCGTTTTCTTTTTCAGTAATGCGCTTGGGAAATACAGGTACCCCGCTACGGGAGCGGTAAAAGTGCCGTCGGGAAGGCTCTTGTTCCAGAGCTGATTTTCCAGCAACTCGCGATCTTGCGGGTAGCCGCCGGGCCCCGGATATTGAGGAGTTGGATAGTTGCTGACCCCAACACCGCCGCCGGTGTAAACGCCATGCACACGACGACCCGTGTAGGGATCAGTTCCCGATTCATAGCCGACATTGGCTTCGGTGTAAATCGTCGGCGTGGACGGCGATCTCGGGGTATTCTTTTGTTGAATGGAAGCGGCTACGGTTTGCGAGTCGGCCCGATGCGCCAATTCGAGCTTGTCATTGGTTTTAACAACAAAGTCGTCGGCCTGAAGCTGAAGACGTCCATTCGCTTCGGGGTAGCAAGCTACTTCGAATACAACGTAATTCTTGCTGATATCAAAGGCAAAAAGATGCTTGACCTCATCCGGTGACAGCGCCGTTGCGGCAATAATCATACCGTGGCTTTGAATCTGCATATGCGCGGCGTAATCTTCCGGTTTGCTCCTGGGATGAATGCCCTTGGGTTGATCCTGTCCGTATAGCAACAGAGTGGAACAAAGGGCAAAGAAAAGAGCACGCGTACCGTGGGTCAATTTCATGGACACCGCCTCCAATTCAGGTTAGCGCAAAACTAGTATCGTTGACGTGCTTGGGAAATTTGCGTTGCCAAGAAAGTTCGTTAGCGTCCGCTTTTCATCAACAACAGCTTCTTGCCAGTTAGAGATGATCCAGGGGCTTACCGCCCCCGGCGCTTGGTGTCAGGATTGGACTTTTTATCGATTCGAATAGGGATCGAGTTGATTTGAATTACCGGCATCAAGGATTGATTGTCCCCCGGGCGATTGCCGGCTGCAGCGGCACGTTGAGATAGCTCCTGATTGAGCGTCTCGATGAAGCCTTCAATTTGAGCTTGCATGGCTTCCATTTTTTCGCGCATATTCAGAATAATCTCCACGCCTGCCAGGTTTACGCCTAATTCGCGAGTCAGCTTGAGAATGACTTCCAGGCGCTCCAGGTCTTCGTCCGTGTAGAGCCGAGTATTGCCTTCGCTGCGCGAAGGGGTCAGTAAACCTTCGCGCTCATAAAGGCGTAGTGTTTGCGGATGAATCTCGTACTGCTCGGCTACTGCCGAGATCATATAAGCCGCTTTCCCTTTATTCCTTGTCATAACCGCTTTCCCCTTACGCTGCGGGTTGTTGTACTTTGCCCCAGATATCGGAGCGCACGTCCTGTGGTTGCACTTGCGCCAGTTCGCGCAGCAGCTCGCGGGTCCGTTCGTTATGAACGTCCGGGCACTGCAGGACCACTTCGACAATCTCGTCGCCGCGCGTGTTCTTGCGCGTGTTTAAGACGCCCTTTTCGCGGAGCCTGAACTTTTGCCCGCTTTGTGTGCCCTGCGGAATTTTCAGGAGCGCTCGTCCGTCGATGGTCGGCACCTCAATTTTGGCCCCTAGCCCCGCCTCGCTGACAGAGAGCGGAACTTGGATCTCGATGTTGTCGCCGTTGCGTTTAAAGAACGGGTGCTCGTCTACGCGAATGGTAATGTACAGATCCCCTGCCGGACCGCCGTTTGCGCCCGCATTGCCTTTGTTCGGCACGCGCAGCCGGGTACCGGAACCCACGCCCTGCGGAATGCGCACTTCCACTGTGTCCGGGCGCGAGATACGACCTTCGCCACGGCATGTCGGGCAGGCATTCTTCAACCGGCCTGTTCCGCCGCAACGCTGGCATTGCAGGTTGAATTTCATAGCGCCCGCCATCTGCGTAACTGTTCCGGTGCCGTCGCACTCGGGGCAAACAGCCACCTGGTTTCCCGAAGAGCCGCTGCCGTGGCAGGTGTCACAGACTTCCTGACGCGAAATGTTCAGCTTGACCTGCGTTCCCTTAATGGCCTGCCAGAAGTCAACGTGTAAGCCGTATTCAAGATCAGCGCCGCGCTCTGCTTGCGGAGTCGTCTGTTTTGAGCTTCTAAAGAATTGGTCGAAAATGTTGCGAAAGCCGAAACCTCCGCCGGCATCCCCGGCACCAGCCGCTCCACCTCCGGCAGCTTGCTGTTGCCGCAGGAACTCATTAAAATCAAAACCGTCGAAATTGGGGCCTCCCGCACTGCCCCCAGCGCCTGGAGCTGCACCATTAGGCGGGATATGGTCGGAATAGAAGCCGTACTGATCGTAAACCTTGCGCTTGTTGTCGTCGCTTAGGATGTCATACGCCTCCTGAACCTTCTTGAAGCGATCTTCCGCCGCTTTATCACCGGGATTCAGGTCGGGATGATACTTACGCGCCAGTTTACGATAGGCCTTTCGGATTTCTTCACTATCCGCACTCCGGCCCACTCCGAG
>JAFAZU010000719.1 GCA_019239585.1 Acidobacteriaceae bacterium | reverse complement strand
GCGCGAAAGGGAAATCGCTGCCTACATTGAATTTGAGACTGCGGACAACATAGAGCGTGGCATGTCGGCTGAAGAAGCCCGCTACGCCGCACTCAGGAAACTGGGCAATACCACTCTCATCCGGGAGGAGATTTACAACATGAACAGCATCGGCATTTTAGAAGTTCTCTGGCAAGATTTACGCTACGGCGCGCGGGGACTCCGTTTGAGCCCTGGCTTCACAACCGTAGCAGTCCTCTCACTTGCATTAGGTATCGGCGCGAACACGGCTATTTTTCAACTGCTCGATGCCGTGCGTCTACGCTTGCTCCCGGTGAAAGACCCGCAGCAGCTTGTGGAGGTGAGCATCATCAATAGGCACCATCGAACCGGCAGTGCCACGGGCCGTCGATCTAGTCTGACAAATCCCCAATGGGAACAGATTCGAGACCGCCAGCAAGTATTTTCCAGAGTTGCCGCTTGGGGTGACAAAACCTTCAACACGGCTCCTGGCGGCGAAGCCCAAAACGTGGAAGGGCTTTTTGTCAGCGGTGATTTCTTCAACACATTAGGAGTGCCTGCCGTGCTTGGGCGGGTGTTCACTTCTACAGATGATCGTCGCGGTTGCGGGTCATCGGGCGCGGTTATCAGTTACACGTTCTGGCAACGTAAGTTTGGAGGAAATGCAGGAGCTCTGGGCCGTAAACTCACCCTGAACGGACACCCATTTGAAGTTATCGGTATTACGCCTCCCAGTTTCTTTGGCGTCGATGTAGGTCAAAGGTTCGATGTAGCTGTTCCTATCTGTTCCGAGCCGCTGTTGGAGCCTGACATGAACTCTTTAGATAAACGGCACTACTGGTGGCTGGCAGCCATCGGTCGGCTGAAGCCGGGCATCTCTGCTGAGCAGGCACAAGCACAACTGAAGGCGATTTCTCCAGCTGTTTTTCAAAGCACAATACCGTCAACCTACGATTCTGGAGACGTTCGGAACTATCTAACATTCCGATTGGGAGCAACCCCCGCCGGAAGTGGTGTGTCCTCCATTCGGGGGACTGTCGAAACTCCCCTGATCCTGCTGCTTTCCATTGCTGGGCTTGTGCTACTGATTGCCTGTGCGAACTTGGCCAATTTAATGCTGGCACGGGCAAGTGTGCGAGAACGCGAAATTGCTGTACGTCTGGCCCTGGGAGCATCGCGTCCACGTCTCATTTTTCAATTGCTATCGGAAAGTTTGCTGCTTGCCTTTACCGGGGCGACTCTCGGTGTCGTGTTAGCCCAGGTCCTCAGCCGCCTCCTCGTTCTGTTTATGAGCGGTTCCAATCCATCGGTTTTTCTCGAACTCAGTCCCGACTGGCGCGTACTCGGCTTCACGGCGGCTCTCGCATTGTTAACGTGTGTCCTATTCGGACTGACTCCTGCCCTTCGAGCCACGAAAACATCTACCAGCGCGGCCATGAAAACCGGTGGACGCGGAATGACAGCCAGCCATGAACGGTTTGGACTGCGCCGACTTCTGGTTGTATTACAGGTTGCGTTTTCCCTGGTGCTCCTGGTCAGCGCTCTGCTTTTCGTACGCAGCCTTACCAACTTATTGACGCTTGATGCCGGGTTTCAGCAAGATGAAATTCTGATTACCGATCTGGATATGACAAGATTCGGTTTTTCATCAGATCGGCAACGCGCGACAAATCAAGACATCTTGGAGCGTATACGCCGCGTACCCGGAGTGGAATCCGCCGCTATTGTTGAAAACCCACCCGTTATCGGGGGCACCTGGAACGAGCGGGTCTTCCTGGAAGGAAGGGAAAACCAAAGGGAAACTATTTACTTTAACTGTGTCAGTGATGATTACTTCAAAACACTGAACATTTCACGCCTTGCTGGACGCGATTTCAACAGCAGCGACACTCCCGCGTCGCCCAAAGTCGCCATCGTGAATGAGGCGTTCGCGCGTAAGTTCACCGGCGGCGCAAACCCAATCGGAAAGCATTTTCGCATTCAAGGCAATCCCGGCGCGCCAGAGCCTTTCTATCAGATCATTGGGCTGGTGAAAAGCTCCAAATACCGCAACATGCGCGAAGAATTTATCCCTGTGATTTTTAAATCTGAATCGCAGATTGAAGAACCGGACAACGATCCATCTATTTTGATACGGTCCAACACCTCGTTCTCCGCACTAACCTCTTCCATAAAGCGCGTCATCAACGACGTCAACCCGTCCATTACGTTGAGCTTTAAAATTTTCAAAGCAAGTATTCGAGAAGGGCTCTTGGTAGAACGCCTCATGGCAACACTCTCCAGCTTCTTCGGATTCCTTGCCGTTACGCTCGCTACTGTTGGGCTGTACGGTGTGATCGCCTATATGGTAACCCGCCGCCGCAATGAGATCGGCATCCGCATGGCACTCGGCGCGGACAGGCCCGCTGTCGTCAGAATGGTTATTCGTGAAGCAGTGGTGTTGCTATCTATCGGCCTCCTGATCGGGACAGTTTTGGCCTTGTTCGCTGCCCGCGCTGCCAATTCCTTGCTCTTCGGCCTGAAGTCCTGGGACCCGACCTCTCTAATGATCGCCATTGCCGCCCTAGCCTCCATTACCCTTATCGCCAGCTACGTTCCCGCGTTGCGTGCCGCCCGTCTCGACCCCATAACTGCGTTGCGGGAGGAGTAAGCTATCGTGGGTACGGATGTCCCCGCAGCGTTGTGAAAGCCCGGTAAATTTGTTCCAGTAGCATCGCCCGCGCCAGCTCATGCGGAAACGTCATGGGAGACAACGAAAGCAGCAGGTCCGCCCTGGGTCTCCATTCCGGCGGTAGGCCATCGTGTCCGCCTAGGAGAAACACCAGATCCTGCCCGACCCGTTCCGCTTGCGAAACAATCTCGATGAAGCCTGCCGAATCCATCGCTCGGCCCAGAGGGTCCAGAAAGATTTTCCGCGCGCTCCCATGCCGCTCAAACAAGTCAAACCGTTCCGGCACAATTTCGCGCATCGTGCAATCGGCGTAACGGCTGCTGCGCTTCAAAAACTCGGCGGCAATCGCATTCGTGTGCGCATCGCGCGGCTTTCCGATAAAGTAAACGAAGATCTTCAACGCTCACGCTAATGTACCAACACCTGAAAATTTCCATTGTTCTCCTCCTTGCCTTAACAGCCAACGCCGAGGTGCGCCTGCCAAAAATTCTCAGCAGCCACATGGTCCTGCAACGAGACCGCCCGATTCACTTATGGGGATGGGCTGAGCCGGGTGAAAACATCTCCGCAGCCCTCAGGGAGGCTACCCAGACTGCCACTGCCGACAAGCTCGGACGCTGGACCCTCTATTTAGCCCCGCAGGGCGCCGGTGGCCCTTTTCAGTTAACCGTAAAGGGCAGCAACACGGTTACCCTGGATGACGTTCTCATTGGCGACGTTTGGTTTGCTTCCGGCCAGTCCAATATGGAAATGCCTTTGTCAGGCTGGCCGGACGCCGTTCTCAAGAACTCCGAAGAAGAGATCAGGAATGCGAATCAACCCAACATCCGGCTGCTCTATGTGCGTCATAAAGCCTCCGATTACCCGCTGCCCGACTACGAGCAGTCCTGGACACCCTGCACTCCCGAAACTGCCAAAAGTTTTTCCGCCGTCGCCTATTTTTTCGGGCGCGAACTCCAGCAGCACGAACACGTGCCCATCGGCTTGATCGATTCCACCTGGGGCGGCACGCCTGCCGAAGCCTGGACCAGTCTCGAAAGTCTTTCCTCGGACTCCAGCCTCATGCCAGTCTTTGCCGCACGCGCTCAAATGATGAACGAGCAAGCAGACTTTCTAGTCACTAAAGCGGCAGAAGAACGGGAAGACGCCGCTGCCCGCAAAGCGAACCAACCACTGCCCAAACATCCCTGGCACCCTGATCCTGACTCCTGGGCTCCTGCGTGGCTGTATAACGGTATGGTTGCCCCGGCTATCGAATCCCCCATCAAAGGCGTGATCTGGTATCAGGGCGAATCGAACAGCTCGGCCGATCGTGCGCCCTTGTACGCCAAGCTCTTTCCCACGCTCATCAGCGACTGGCGCGCTCTCTGGCACGAAGGCAACTTTCCGTTTCTGTTCGTCCAGCTTGCTAATTACAAACCGGGCGGTAGTGGATGGCCCATCATTCGTGAAGCGCAACGGCGTACTCTTGCTCTTACGAACACCGGCATGGCCGTTACAATTGATGTCGGCGATCCGGACAACATACACCCGACAGATAAACAAAGCGTGGGCGCGCGCCTAGCGTTAGCAGCCCGCGCGCTGGCCTATGGCGAAACAGTTGAATACTCCGGCCCGATCTTCCG
>JAFAZU010000408.1 GCA_019239585.1 Acidobacteriaceae bacterium | reverse complement strand
CGACACAGAAGGAAATCTGGGGATATCTTGCAAATTTGTAAAACGGTTGTAAAAACAGGCGAAACTGCCGCTTCCGCACTGGAAATTAGTCGAACATCAAAGAACAATAAGTTGCAGAAGGAGGGCTGCTCGAAAATCCCGTGGCCTTTTTGATCCGTTTCGTGTTTCTAACCGGGCTTTGTTCCTGGGCCTTGGCGCAGTACCCAAGCATATTGCCGCCCACTGTAGCCAAGCAACCGGGACAGGTTAATTCACTTCAGCCTGGAGAATCAGGCCAGTATCGCGTTTGCACCCCCGCAGAATACGGAGATCCTGCTGCGGATTGCATAACTCCGCGATCAGGATACGGCTCTAACTCATATCCGGATGTAAGTGGATGGGATTTAACCTTCGGATCACCATCAGGATCGGATCTGATACTCCCCAACCAGCCTTCTATCAGTTCGCGTGAACAGACGGGAGGAACGGTCCCGCGTAGCGCTGCTCCCACTTATTACGAAAGGGAACCACCGACGGAATTTCAAAGGTATGTCACCAGCTCTATTGGACAGGCGCTGCCTATTTTTGGAGCTTCGCTTTTCGAAAGAGTTCCCGCTACCTTCGCCCCTACGGACCTCATTCCGGTCACTGCCGATTACATCATTGCTCCCGGTGATGAATTACAAGTCACTGTCTGGGGGCAACTGAATTTCTCGCGTCGGCTCATTGTTGCCAGAACGGGCGAGGTGCTTTTGCCGGATGCTGGGCCGGTAGCGGTAGCCGGCATGAAGTATTCCCAAGCTGCTGCCGCATTGAAGTCCAACATGGCGCATCTCTATAAGAATTTCGACCTGAGCGTTTCATTGGGACGGCTCCACTCGATTCAGGTTTTCGTGGTTGGTGAAGCGCGTCGGCCCGGCAGCTACACGGTTAGCTCACTCACTACCTTGGTCAATGCTGTGTTCGTATCTGGAGGGCCATCTGCACGCGGCTCTATGCGAAACATCGAACTTAAACGCGGCGAGGAAACAGTTCGGAGATTTGATCTTTACGAACTGTTGGTCCACGGGGACAAATCAAACGACGCTCGCTTAGCTCCTGGCGACGTTATTCTGATTCCTGCAGCCGGACCAAGGGTCGCTGTTACGGGCAGCGTCGAGCATCCGGCGATTTACGAACTCAAAACCAAGACTACTCTCGGCGAGGCCGTTCGACTGGCCGATGGCTTATCCGCGCTGGCAACAACGCGAGAAGCCGTAGTTGAGCGTATCGTCGATGGGTCGGCGCTCCGGGCCTTTCGCATTCCGTTAACCCCAGGCGGCCTTCAGGAAGAACTCCACAATGGGGACATTGTTCGTTTGCTGCCTGTCGTGCCAAGGTTTGAGAACACGGTGACCATTCATGGAAATGTTGCCGATGCGGGTAGGTTTCCCTGGCATCCCAATATGCGCGTGAGCGATGTCATTCCAACAAAGGAAGCGCTTCTTACTCGCGAGTACTGGAAAGAACAAAATGCGTTGATTAACACTCCGGAGCCAATGCCGGAGGAAGAGCTGTCGACTGCTATTAGTGTTCCTGCAAAGACCTATGGAGCGGAATCGAGCGCTAGCGCACAATCATCTTCCCTCCCTAGCCAGGCAATGCTGCAGGCATCCGGCTCCCGGCTTCGTGCCGCACAGGCAAGCTACAGCGAGCAGATGGCCAATATACGGGCAGATACTTCCTTAGGTGCTGCGATGGGAGTGGAGAATATTCCTCCTGTGCGGAGCTTCTTGCCGCGCAATGTCGTTCAACCCTCGGCGCCGGACATTAATTGGGAATACGCGGCGATAGAACGGCTTGATCGGGCCACCCTCAGCACAAAGATTCTCCCGTTTAATCTCGGCAAGCTCCTGTTGACCCACGATGCCACAGAAGACCTACCGCTTGAGCCCGGAGATGTGATCACCATTTTTTCCAAAGCCGATTTTGCCATCCCAGGGTCGCAACAGGCGAAACAAGTGCGATTGGAGGGGGAGATTGCAAGAGCCGGCGCGTACACTGTATTTCCCGGCGAGACGCTGCGGCAGGTAGTCGCTCGCGCGGGTGGGCTCACGCAGCATGCTTATCTCTACGGAGCTCAGTTTACGCGTGAATCGACGCGCCGGGAGCAGCAGAAAAGGTATGACGACTTCCTCAGTCAGTTTGATCGCGAAGTAAGCGAGGCAGCCTCTAGCTTATCGAGCCGGATCACCTCGCCTCAACAGGCTGCGACAGCTCAGACTTCCCTTTCCAGCCAGCGTGAACTCATCGAGCGCTTGCGGAAAGTCTCCATGAACGGCCGGATCGTTCTCGATTTGAACCCTACCAGCCGTGGAGAAAGCGCATTGCCGGACTTGCCGCTTGAAAACGGCGACCGTCTCTATGTGCCAAGCCGCCCATCAACCGTGAACGTGATTGGCAGTGTCTTTGAGCAAGCCTCTTTCTTGTATGAGGAGGATCTGCGGGTTGGTGATTATCTGAAAAAAGCGGGCGGTCCCGCGCGTTCGGCGGACCGCAGCCATATGTTTGTTGTACGAGCAGATGGCTCTGTGGTAAGCCGCAGCGTAAATACAGCGTTGTTTGGAAAAGGCTTTGATGCCGTCCGGATGAACCCCGGCGACACTCTGATAGTTCCCACATACATTAATCGGCCGACATTTGCCCGCAGCTTTATGGATTGGTCACAGATATTCAGCAATCTTGCGCTGGGCGCCGCCGCGATCAACGTGCTGCATTGAGGAGAAAACGGGCGTGGAGACACTGAATTATAAAAACGGTTCAACCCCCGTGGTGGAAGCTCCGCCGCCAGCCGAGTCTGGTGAGTGGAAAGATGAGATTTATTTTTCTGAATTACTTTCCGCCTTTGGGCGGCGTAAAGGGTTCATTATCCGAGTAGTGCTTGTGACCGTCGCCGTCGCCTCGGTTATTGCCCTGGTAA
>JAFAZU010000332.1 GCA_019239585.1 Acidobacteriaceae bacterium | reverse complement strand
GTTCGACGGTCGAGCGAGGCGCTGGCGTACAGGCCGTTTTGCGCGTTAGCTGCGGAGTTGTTGACCGTTACCGGTAGGATATGGGTGCCGACATTGTTTGCAAATAGTTTCTGCACGTAGTAATTCGGCGTACCAAAGGAGCGCAGGTTGTCGAACCAAATCAGATCCGGCGTCCACTGCCAGGCGTCTACGTGGGCAAACAGTGGAGCGTAAGAAGCCATTGTGACTACATCCGCGTTGCGCTCCAGACCTGTCATGTATGCCGCTTCAGCAATAGCTCCCTCCCAGTTGTTGCGGTTATCCGGCTTAGCAATGCCGGAAGTTTGGACCGCGTATTCGCCTGCAAAGACTTTTGGTCCCGTGCGGTCGTAATGGTTATAGCGGCTTGTGTTGTTCAGGAACCACTCGGGTTTCATATAGTAGTGCTCATCGATGAGGTCAGCGTTTAGCTTCCGAAGGTTGGACCAAAGGTAATCAAAGTCCTTGCCGCTGGGGGCTGGACCGGCGCTGGCGACCAGTTTAATTTCCGGATGTTTTGATTTCAGCGCTGCCGAGAACAAACGATACCGTTCGAGGTAGCGCGGTCCCCACTGCTCGTTGCCTACGCCCAGCATTTTTAAGCCGAAGGGCTCCGGGTGCCCCATTCGCGCGCGCAGAGCGCCCCACGAAGTATTGACAGGGCCGTTAGCAAACTCAATTAAGTCCAGGGCGTCCTGAATATATTCGTCGGTTCTTGCCAAAGCGTCAGTTTCGCTGGAATTGAACTGGCAAGCCATGCCGCAGTTCAGGATAGGGAGAGGGCTTGCGCCAATATCCTCGGCTAGTTGGAAGTATTCGAAGAAGCCTAGCCCGAAGGATTGAAAGTAGTCCGGCGCGGGACGGTGATTGAACTCATTATTCCAGCGGTTAATAAGCGTGCGCCGTGTACTGACATCACCTATTGTTTTCTTCCATTGGTAGCGCAGCTCCAGTCGCCGCCCTTCCACAATGCACCCGCCCGGAAACCGTATGAACCCCGGCTTCATATCGGCCAGGAGTTGTACCAGATCTTTTCGCAATCCGTTGGGCCGGTTTTTCCAAGTGTCCTCGGGATAGAGCGAGATCATGTCCAGGTCGATGTCCCCCTTTTCCTCAACAAAAACATCCAGGCTTGCGCGTTGGCTCGTCGCCGAAGGCCGTATTACCGCTTCGTACTTTTTCCATTCGGTATTGAATCCGGCCAGCTTGGCTTCACCAAGGTTGTTCCCGTTCTCATCCGTCAAGGCCGCGCGAACGGCATGCGGACCGGTTGGAGATGTCCGCACGTAAGCCGAAAACCTGTATGCGGCTCCTCCCTGCACCCCGATGCCCCGGAAACCCGAGTTCGTGACGCCATAGCCCGAGCCCGGATGGTAGACGCGTAAGCGTAGATAGTGGGGATTATTCTCGTTCAGCGCGCCGTCCGAGCGAGTATCGAGTTCGCCTTCCGCACCGCCTTGCGCCAACCTCGTCCACGCTGTCAGCGGCTCCGTGAACTCGAAAGACCGGTTTTTGATCCTCTCGGGGTAGAGGCCGCCATCTGCTGCGAAATTGATGTCCTCGAAAAAAATCCCAAACATGGTTGGTGAAATCGTTCCGCCTGGACGGTCGGCCTTTACCGCGATAGTAGCCGTTTCTACGGCAGGTTTGGTAAAGGCTTCGACGCAAAGGTATCCTGCGGTCACTGTTACCACGGTGGCGAGCAAAGCAGCGTGCTTCAGTAAATGCGTTTTAGTGAACACTTGGTTCAACTATATAAAAAGCTGTATGGTGGATATCAAGTGCTAAAAATCCGGGTTGTTGCGTTAACATTTTTTGCTCTCTGCGGCGGTCTCCGCGCGCAGACATCTGCTGGTCCTCTTCGTGTCGGTATTGTTGGGCTGGCACATGGCCATGTGGCCGGTTTCTTAAACGGCGGCGCTTTGGTGCCTGCGGGCGGT
This sequence comes from Acidobacteriaceae bacterium, assembly GCA_019239585.1. Classification (GTDB taxonomy): domain Bacteria; phylum Acidobacteriota; class Terriglobia; order Bryobacterales; family Bryobacteraceae; genus Bog-105. The sequence goes on along the minus strand of JAFAZU010000332.1, from coordinate 9,132 downwards.
CTTCTGCACCGCTCGGATGTGCAACTCGTGGGAGTGGTCGAGCGAGATCGCCAATTATTTGATAAGTATGCCGGGCGTTTTCACCTCTCGCCGAGTCTGTATTTCACCAGCATCGACGAGATGATTGCCCGTACGCATCCGCAAGCGGTGCTGGTCTGCACCGGCACGTTCGAGCATACGCAAGTTGTTGAAGCGTGCGCCCGGCGCGGCGTTCACGTCATGATGGAAAAGCCGATGGCGGTGAGTTACCGGGATGCGCTGTCGATGGCGAATGCGGCCAAGCGCGGCAACATTCACGTTCTGGTGGACTATGAAACGACCTGGTACGCCAGCAATAAAGCCGCGTATGACTTACTCGCGCAAAATGCGATTGGCGAGGTCCGCAAGGTTATCGTTCGTGATGGGCATCGCGGCCCGAAGCTCATCAACGTTCCGCCTGAGTTTTTCGCCTGGCTAACTGATCCCAAGCTAAATGGAGCCGGAGCGCTTTATGATTTCGGCTGTTATGGCGCGGATCTGATGACCTGGCTTACTCACGGTGAACGGCCGCTCTCCGTTACGGCAGTAACGCAGCAGCTTCAGCCGGAAGTTTATCCGAAGGTGGATGACGAGGCGAATGTCCTGCTGAACTATAAAAACGCTGTAGCTATTTTGCAGGGCTCGTGGAATTGGCCGTTCGACATAAAGAACATGGATGTGTATGGCCGGACCGGCTCTGTCAAAACTATCCGCAGCAATCAGATTGAGGTTCGCCGTCAGGGCGAGAGTGAGGGGCATATTGACCGGGCAACATCCTTAGCAGCGCCGAACGACGATCCTTTGCACTATCTGGCGGCTGTGATCCGGGGCGAGATTTCCGAAGAGGGCAGTTTGTCTTCTTTGAAAACCAATCTAACTGTGAGCGAGATCCTGGACGCGGCCCGACGCTCAGCGCAAACAGGTCAGACTGTAAAGCTCCCGCTTCAGAATCCTTGAAGTTTTTAGGTAGGCAGCCCAATTCAACTTCTGTTTCAGCGCAAGACCGGCTCGTAATACTGTTCTTCGTCCGAGGCAACCGGAGCAGTGTTGCTTGCGGTGAAAACAAATCTGCCTGCAACGGCAGCGGCAAGGAGAGCTGATGCACCCATTAGAAAGGCTGAGGAGTAGCCGAAGTGGTCTGATACTACCCCGGCAGCGAGGGAACTGACTCCGACAAAGAGGTCGTAAAAGGCGCTCAGTAAACCGATTACGGAGCCGTGCTGCGTTTCCGGAGTGCGGCGCAGAACCGTGGAGGCGACCGATGACCATGGGAACGAAAAGCCAAATCCCAAAAGCGCTGCTGCCGCGATAGCGATCATTGGCCGAGGACCGGCTGCCAGAGTGACTAATCCTGCTGCCATAGCGAAGAGGCCACTATAAAAAGTGATGGCGGGATTCAAGCGATCCGGCAGTCCGCCCAGAAAAAAGCGTGAGAACAGAATAACGAGAGCATATACCGAGAAGGCAGCCCGCCCAGAACCGCCGTGCTGGGCCAAGTGAAGGATGAGAAATCCGGCAATGACTGGATAATGCACGTTAACAAATCCGATAGCCAGTCCCGGCGGCACCAGGGAAGCAGGAAACCAGGATCGCTTTGCGTGATGGGCAGCAGGCTGAAAATCTTCTTTGACGAGTGTCACCACCGCGAAACCGATCAGGGCGGTGATGGCCTGGAATGCAGCAGCACGTCCGAATGTGCCGAGCGAGTGGCCGAGCGCGGGTCCGGCGGAGATACCGCCCCAAATGGCGCTACTCACGTAGCCAAGAGCTTGGGCGCTGCGCTGGACACCCGCCACTTCTACGGCCCAAGCCGCTGCCCCGGTATACAGGCAGGCTTCACCGAAACCTTGTAGAACGCGGCCCAAAAATGCGCCGGTCAACTGCAAGGGCAAAAGATAGGCCAAGCCTGCCAGCGAGCAACTGAGGAGACCGGTCAAAAATGTGACTTTGCGGCCTCTGCGATCCGACAAAGGCCCGCAAAAGAAACGGCTCCCCAGCGCCACGAAGGAAAAAGTGCCGATCACCCAGCCGACAGTTTGATCTGAGCCTCCGAGATCGTGTTTCACGTATGGCGCCAATTCCGGCAATACGGCGCCAATACCCAGAAATCCTAAAAACGTTACCCCAACCAGCGACCAGAAGCGGGAACCAAATCCACTTTCAGATAACCCCATCTTCTACTAGTGTACGAAGGGTGTGGAACATTTCAGATATGGCTGGAGAGGCAAAGATCTTGATTTTAGGATATCTGAAATTTTACTGAGAAAAATTATGCGGGATAACTCTAATGGTTTCTGCGTATTATTAAGAGTACAGCCCTAAGCTAGTTGAGCTTTTGTTATGAAGCCACAGGTTCTGATTGCCGACGATCATCAGCTTGTCCTTGAAGGATTAAAAAAGCTGATTGAAACGGAGTGCGATATTGTCGGCTCCGTTTCTAACGGCAGAGATCTGGTCACTGCAGCTAAGCAGTTAAACCCGGATATTGTTTTACTCGATCTGGCCATGCCGCTCTTGAACGGGATTGAGGCCGCCCGCCAGATCAAAGCCGATAACCCGGGGGTGAAACTGATTTTCTTGACCATGCAGACAAATCGCGATTACGTTCGCGAGGCCTTTGAAGTAGGCGCCTCCGGATATGTGGCGAAAATGGAGGCGGCGTCTGATTTGCTTTCTGCGATCAGGGATGTGCAAGCAGGCCGGTTTGCCTTGTCACCGAGCCTTTCCGAGCGGCTGCTCGGGCATCAGATGGAGCCGCACCAGAATCCGACCAGGCTTTTCAGCGCGCTTACGCCCCGGCAGCGTGAAGTGTTGCAGCTTGTAGCAGAGGGCAAATCAGCGAAACAGATCGCCGAGATGTTGTATATCTCCGTCAAGACCGTTGAATTCCATAAAAAGCACCTGATGGATGAGTTACGGGTGCAAAACTCAGCGGAACTGGTCCGTTACGCCGTCGAGCAGGGCTGGGTACATTCGTGATCTTTAGGTAAGCCGGTCACTTCGTTGGTTGCATAGGATTTGAAATAGGCTAAAACCCGTTCGGCTGGTGCGTCGGCCCTCACCACAATATGAATATGCGTGACCCGGACATGCACGCATAGATGCGTTCCATAACAACTGAATGTGAGGAGATAAGCAAGCGGCGGCACTCAAGATAGTGCCGCAAACCGTAATTTGATTGCAAATAACGGAGCCGCGAACGAAGTGACCGGCTTAAAGCTTTGCCAGCGGCGAAACAAAGCTCCCCCCGGACATCACCGTTTGTATCGCGTCATTTAACTCAGTAGCCGCGGCCTGCTTCCATACGTAACCGTTTATGCCAATCTCCAATGCCTCTTTAATATAGATCCGCTCTCTATGCTGGCTGACGAAAATGATGCGCAGATTGGGCATGCGCGCGCGCAACTGCCGTGCTGCTGGAAAGCCGCCCATGACCGGCATGGAAATATCGAGCAGAACCAACTCCGGCTGGAGACGCTCGGCTTGCTCGATACAGGCGCGCCCATTGTCAGCCTCAGCCAACACCTCCGCCCCTAAAGCTTCCACAAGGGCCCGCAGTCCCTGGCGAATTGCTTGATCGTCATCGACGATGATTAACCGTACTCTTTCCAATAAATCGGCTGCTCTCTTAAGTGAGACATGCCAAATGAAGGTTCAGTACCCGGTTAAACTTCGAGCAAATGCGGGTAAACCCCTTAGTCCAAGCTGAACGACATACGTTCTTTCAGAACTTGGCGAAGGGTTTCGGCTTGCATTTGACGTTGGCGCGCTTCCTCGCGCAGACGCTCACTCACAGGAGCTTCAAATTGCCACGCAATCCGCTCCGCTAATGAAGCACCTTCTTCCAGCGACACAATTGCAGAGTAAAGAGCTCTCTCCTGGACAGCAAAGTGTTCGGAGAGCATGCTTTTTGGTGAGAAAGTATGCCCTACGCGGCAGCGGTATTCTTTTCCGTTCCCACGTGCTACCTCCCAAATCGTACCTTTGCAATCCGGACAGGTCAGGTCAGTTAATTGCGGCTCCATCTTCGCACCCTCAACTTCAGTACGCTTCTCTTCTCCTTTCTTCCTTGCCAGACGGGTAAGAAGCGCTCCCATCCCGGCGATGTCTACTACGTAATCGGCTTCTACCTCGCGCAGAGCGCTCAGCGGCATCGAAGGAAATGCGGCTCCTTCCGGGTTCTGCACCACAGCGATCCCGCCCCGGCGTTTCACTTCCCATAATCCTGCTGTTCCATCGTCCAACTCACCTGTCAGAACTACTGCTGTCACCCGGTCGCCGTAAGTTAGCGCCGCCGACCGGAACATCACATTGATACAGGGCCGGTGATGCTGTTCCTTAGGTCCGAGGCTCAGGTGTATATGACCGCGCTCCAATACCAAATGATGATCGGGAGGGGCAACGTAAATGCGGCCGGGCTCGATGGGGGCGCCGTTTTCGGGGTGTATCGCCGGAAGCTGTCCCGCCTTGGTCAGGATTTCCGGCAGTAGGCTTCTGGTCCGGGGCGGCAGATGAAGAACAACGAAGACCGCCGCCGGCAGATCGGAAGAAAACTGACGAACCAATTCTTGTAGAGCTTCCACACCCCCGGCAGACGCCCCCACTATGATAATGTCATGTTCCGGCATAATTGGCACACTCTCCAGCTTCTAGGCAGGAGGCGAAAGCAGCACATCGACCGTAACCTTTGTGCCTTCTCCCAAAGCTGACTCAATTTTCAATGTCGCACCGATCAGACGCGCCCGCTCTTCCATGCTAATCAGGCCCAATCCCGACCGTTTGTCCTCGGTGTCGAAGCCCAGACCGGAATCCGCCACTTGAAGTTCCAGCGCCTCCGGCTTGCCTCGTAGCAGCACTTTAACATGAGTTTTCCCGGCGTGTTTGGCCACATTCCGCAATGCCTCCTGCGCAATACGGTACAGGCCGGTGGCAACCTCGATCGGAATGGCAGGGGGAAGTTCCTGCGCCGAAAAGGTTGTGATCATTTTTTCGCGTTCGCCGAACTCTCCCGTGAGCGACCGGAGAGCTGACGCTAAACCAAGGTCCTCAAGCGTCGACGGATGCAGCTGGTGCGATAGGCGGCGCACGTCTTCGGAAAGCCCTCGCATCCGCCCGCGAATCTCCTGGAGTTTTTGTTCGGCCAAGGACGAACCGGCGCCAAGGTGGCGCAAAACTTCGTTGCTGTCAAGATCGAACGCGGCCAGGCGCTGGCTAATATCGTCGTGCAGTTCGCGAGCCAGTCGCCGCCGCTCCTCTTCTTGCGACGTGAACAGACTGCCGGTCAGCGCACGCAACTCATCCTGACTGCGGCCCAACTCCTTTGTCGTGGATTCCACCTCGCTTGCCAGCCGTTCTCCTTCTGCTTTCAGTAGCCGTTCGACCTCCTTGTGTACCGTCATGTCCTCAAACGTGACCAGCAGGAACTGCACGCTGTCCGGATGCAGAACGCGTCCTCGAATGCAAAACACTTTTGAGTTTTCCCCAGGCGTTTTGTGCTCGAACATAAAACCTTTACCAAGGTCCTTTTCCTTCTGCAAATTCTCCAGGTAAGAACGCAGCGGCTGGTCCGTTCCCCAGAGAGCAGCAGCCAAATCGGGCAGCAGTCGCCGTTCGAGACCCTGGCTGGAAGAGCCCGCCAACGCACAGAAAGCCTCGTTCGTAGAGTGGATTTTGAAATCGAGATCGACCACGACCAAGGGAAGCGGAATGTTCTCGATAACGGAGGCGGCGAAGTCGCGCGCTTCCCGAAGTTCCTGCTGACTGCGGCGGAGCTGGTCGATGTCCACCAGCACCATAACCAGACCTTCGATCTTGTTGTCAGTCGTACGGTAGGGCCGCACGCGCAACAGGTACCAGCGATTGTCGCGGTCCTGTACCTCAATTTCGCGCGCGCCCAAAGTGTCCAGGACCTCCGTGAACAGCCCTTCCAGGTTATCGACCTTCAAGTTGAGGCGGATATCACTGAAAGGGCGACCGATATCGACGGGAAGAAGATTCATCAGGCGCTGCGTTTGCGGCGCGAAGTGCCGGATTCTAAGTTCATTACTCAGCATCAGCACCGGCATATTTACGCTGTTCAACAGGTTTTGCAGGTCGTTGCTGGTTTGGGTCAGGACGGCATTGCGGGTATTAAGCTCATCATTGACGGTTTGCAGCTCTTCATTGGAACTCTGCAGCTCCTCCTTGGTCGTCTCCAGCTCTTCGTTCGTGCTTTGCAGCTCTTCGTTCGCGGACTGGATCTCTTCGTTGGCGGACACCAGATCCTGGTTCTTGATGTCACGCTCTTCCAGCAATGACTGAAGGTAAAGCTTGCTGGAGGAAAGCTCTTGTTGCAATTGAGCAAACAGGAGGTTCCCGTCTTTCTGGTCCCCTTCGGGCGGCTCAATTTGCGCCGCTGCCCTCCCACTGCCGGCTTGTGATCCCTGCGACGGCACGAACAAGACCAGGTAACATTTTGACCGGGCGTTCACGCTGTGAATCGGAAGCACTTCCAGCGTTATTTCGGTAGTTTGATCGCCATCGCGCACCTGTAAGCGTTCCATTTGGACCGGCAGATCTTCCTTCACTGCCCGCTGTAAGGCGGAACTGACGTAAGGCGCAATGTCTTCCCGGGCCATGCGGGTCAACTGGAGCGTAACGGCGCCTTGCGGTATCTCCAAAAACGGACTGGTATGGCCGCGTGACTGCACAATTTCGAACTGCTCATTTACGATCACACCGGGGGGACCGTACCGGGCCAGTACGATGCGGTCTGCCGCCCGTTGCAGTTCCAGGTCTCCCCGTGTTTCAGCCGACGATGTCTGCTGCGGGACGGAGATTTCGGCGGGAAAGGAAGCGCGCGGAGCAACATCCAGAAGCGCTCGCGACGGCGTGGCCCCGATTTTCCAATAGATCTTGCTTTTACGATCTCTGAGAGCGAACAGGTCGGTAAACTCCCGGATGGTTTCCGAGTGGCCCAAAAGAAGAATTCCGTTCGGGCGTAGCGCGTAATGGAAGGTGGGAATGGTTTGCCTTTGTAGTTGCGATCCGAAGTAAATCAGCACGTTACGGCAACTGACAAGATCCAGCCGGGAAAACGGCGGATCGTGACAAAGGTTCTGGCGCGCGAAGATGCACAGATCGCGAACTCTTTTGCTGACTTGGTACCCCTTTTCGGTTTTGACAAAAAAGCGCCGCAGCCGCTCAGCCGACACCTCGGCGGTGATGCTTTCAGGGTAAATCCCGGCCCGCGCCTTCTGAATGTTTTGTTCGCTGGCATCTGTTCCAAAGATCTGGATAGGCGGTTCCAGCGCATTCCCGGTCAAAAACTCAAGCAGGCAGACGGCAATGGAATAGACTTCCTCGCCGGATGAGCAGCCCGCCACCCAGATTCGCACCTGCTGGTCGAGAGAGCGGTCCTGAAAAATCTCCGGCAGCACAGAGTTTTTCAACGCTTCGAACACCTCCGGGTCGCGGAAGAAGCGCGTGACATTAATCAGAACGTCTTCGTGCAGTTCGCGAAGTTCCTTCACATTCCCCTGCACGAGGGCCAGGTAATTTGCCAACGTGTCGATACGGCGCATCAACATGCGTCGGGCAATCCGGCGGTGTATCGTATTCGGTTTATATAAGCGAAAATCGACGCCCGAAACACCCCTGAGGAGCTGGAGAATGCGCCCGAAGGACTGCTCCTCTCCGGCGGGCGCTGTTCCTTCCTCCAGCAAGCGGAGTTCCGGGGTCTCCGACTTTTGTCCGAGCAGCGCCAGTTGGTGGGCCAACTGATCCGGCGGCAATACCAGGTCCACATGATCGGCGGAAATACTGCTCCGGGGCATGTCGGGGAACCGCGCCGATTCAGGAGACTGCACCATAGAGATACCGCCTTCGCCTTTAATGGCCTTCAACCCCAGCGCGCCGTCTGAATCCATACCGGACAGAACCACGCCAATCGCGCGATTTCTCTGGTCCTTTGCCAGGGAATGAAAGAAGAAGTCAATGGGATGCGGCGCTCCATTACTTCCCCGCATTTCCAACTGGAACACTCCCCGTTCTAGATGAACGCGGGCATTCGGCGGGAGAAAGTAGACATGGTTCGGCTCCGGACGGATGCCGGTCTCAATCGGAACGGTCAGCATGGTCGTGTGGCGCGCCAAGATTTCCGGCAGATAACTTCGTTGATCTGCCGAAAGGTGCGGAACCACCACAAACGCCATGCCGGTATCTGATGGAAGATTCTTAAACAGGTCGATATATGCCTCGACTCCGCCTGCCGAAGCACCGATTCCGACAATCAAGAAAGGCAGCAGATGGCTGCTCTCCGTTTCTTCCGGATCATCACTGGTGACCGGGGCCGCCTTGGCAATTGGATTGAACCCGCCGGAAAATCCGCTCTGATCCTCCTGCGGTGGGAAGGGCTGCTCAATATTGTCGGCCATATGTGTTTGTGATTTTACTAAAAAACTAGGGTTTCACGTAGTTTCCTTTTATAGGGTGATTTACTACTCTTGGAGAGAAGAACCGTCGGGGAAGTGAAACGAAAGAACTGCGCGGTACTTCAATTGTTAGGAGAGTAAGATGGAGCCATTGACCTGCGGAGAACGAGATTATCTGTTCGATCGATACGGAAAAGCCGTTGAATCCTACCAGTCAGTTGTTCTTGAGTTGGATCAGCTAGCTTTTTCCGATCATCGTTATTATTATTCTGCGCTGCTGAAAACGGCGGACGCCGCGAAAGAATACTTGCACCAATGCCGTGATGAATACCAGAAGCACTGTTCCCGGCATAGCTGCCATTCGATGTCTGTGTCAGCGGCTGCTTAAAGCCCCTTACAAAATTCAATAGAACCGGCCACTGTGTTTCCCGCATCTACCCCGTAGCAGGAAGGAGACGGCAGTGGTACTTCGAGCAAACTGGTGGGCGCTGGTGCTGCGCGGAATCGTGGCGATTCTGCTGGCAGTTGTTACTTTTATAGTGCCTCATATTACGGTGGCGGTGCTCGCCACGATTTTTGGATTTTATGCGCTGTTTGACGGCGTACTGGCAATCGTATCCACGATCAAAGCTGTGCAAGGTCACCGGCGCTGGGGAGCATTTCTGCTGGAGGGAGTTATAGGAATTCTGGTTGGGCTCTATGC
>JAFAZU010000330.1 GCA_019239585.1 Acidobacteriaceae bacterium | reverse complement strand
GTGAATATTCGGGCAGCGGGCGGATTCGCAGACAGTATGGAGACGTCGTTGCCGTAATTCGGTTTTTAATCGATGAACGGATTCAAAGTGGGTGCGGCCTTTGCGCAGCCACTCCGGAAGACGCGGCTGTGCTGCGGATTCGATTTGAAAGAGGGATTCCAAAAGGTTGAAATTTGATTATCGCAAGGAGTTCGGCTCAGATTTGCTTTCCCTTACACGGTTGTCCCTTCATTAAAAACGTTTTTGGAAACGCGCCTTCCCCAGCCAACGTGAACGTGCCGAAATCTTTGCACCATTCACCATTTGGAACTTCTGGATTTGCCCTGATCCAGTTCGTCAGCCGAATCATATCATCTTCCGTGATGGACCGATCTTTAACTCGCTGCTGGAGATGGACCCGAACAGCTTTCGGCAACTTCGTCCAATCGATATGCGGCATCGATCAGTCGTGATACTCTACGCCGAATACCTCTTTCTCGATCTGTTTCCACTGCCCGTTAGATTTTGTTATGTCAGGCTCCTCCTGAAAATCCTGGATCATTTCACGCAATTTCCGTTCTCTCGCTTCGATCACTCGTTCAACCAGTGCTTCACCGGATTGCAGGACAGAAACCATCTGTTCGTTGTTGATGCTTTCGACGGCTTCGGTCAACATGCGGCTTCCGAGTGAACGTGCAGCTTCCACGATGCACTCAACTGGCACAAGCATGGAGCCGTCTTGTTCAAGGTGCCCCATTTGAAGAACTTTCCTGCCAAATCGAGCCGTCATCTCCCTCAAATCGGCGGCAGAGAGCGTCACATCTTCTCTCGCCAACTCGGTCACGAATTGCTTAAATGTCAACCTCATCACCTCCTTTTTAGGAAAGAAATCACCGGTTTACAACCTTAGTCATCACTTCGGAAGAAGCTGCCGAGGTCTCCGCCGAGGACGGCGCCGATGGGATTTTTCTCGTCTCCGCTGTGGCGGTGTTCTTCGGGAGAGAGTTCGTGGCGCAGGCGTTCCAGGGTCATGCTTTGGAGAATGACGCGACCGGGGCCGGTCAGCGTGGTTAGAAATAATCCTTCGCCGCCGAAGATGGCGGTGCGGATGCTTCCGACCATTTGAATGTCGTAGTTGACGGTCGGTTCGAAAGCTACGAGATGGCCGGTTTGCACTTGCAGGGTTTCACCGGGTCCTAAATTAATGTCCACGTGATCGCCACCTGCGTGGATGAAGACTTGGCCGGGGCCAGTCAGTTTTTGCAGGATAAATCCTTCGCCGCCCAGCAAACCTGCGCCGAGCCTGCGTACCAGGGCGATGTCGAGCGTCACCGAGCTTTGGGCAAACAGGAAACCGTCGCGCTGCACCATCATGGTTTGACCGGAGGCAAGGTCAAACACTTGAATCTTGCCGGGATAGTGGCCAGCAAATCCAAGGTGGCCCTCCGTGTTGTTGGCATGGAAATAGGTGAAAAAAACTGACTCGCCCATCAGCTTGCGCTTGACGATGCCGATGATTTTGTCGGTCCAGTTCTGCCCGGTCATGCGCGTGGCCCACTCGACGTTGGCCGTTTTATAGATCATCTTGCCGGCTTCGGCATAGATCTCCTGGCCGGGTTTCAGGTATACCCGCGCGATCTGCAGGTTGTGACCTTCAATATCGTATTTCAGGGGTTCGGCTGTAACCGGCGTAGAGGGAAGAAAACTACCGGTTCCGGCACTTCCGCCGGTCGTTTGACCGCAGTTGATACAAAAACGCGCTGAATCAGGAACTTGGGTGCCGCAGTTTGTGCAGTAGGCCATAGATACTCCACCTATGCTAACGAAACCATTAATAGTGGAGTTCCATTTCGGCGTCAAATTCCTCGGAACGCTCGACCAGCGGCGAAGAAAACAGGAAGGTCAGAGCATCTTTCATGCGATAGCCCCAAGCCCTTTCATTGTGGCCCGCGCCTTCGTCTTCTACGTGCCGGAGGTCGTGACCGAGCTTCCAACCGCGCCCGAGCAGAGCATCGCGCAGGTCACGAACATTACGGATGCAAGCTTCGGGATTGTTGCCCTCGCAGGTGCCGGTATCGAGCCAGATCTTCTGATTGAATCTGGCGTTGGCTTTACGAACTTCACGGAGAATAGCCCGTTGCGCCCACCAAACGGAAGGCGACATGACGATCAGCTTGCCGAAGGTTTCCGGATGGTGAAGACCAATGTAGAGCGTAGCCAATCCGCCCAGCGAAGAACCGCCCAAGCCGGTATTTGCCGTGTCCGGGAGCGTCCGGTACTCCCGATCAATAAACGGCTTTAATTCTTCTACCATGAAACGGGCATGAAGACGGGCGCGGCCTCCATGACCTTTACGGTCGCGGACGTGCGTGTACTCCTCAATGCGCTTTTCTCCGGCGTTGTAGATGCCGACAATAATGAGTGGCTCAATAATGCCTTCCCGGATCAGGTCTTCAACCAGTTCATCCAGGCCCCATTCCTGATTGAGGAACGCAGTCGCCGCATCGAACAGGTTCTGGCCATCGTGCATGTACAGGACGGGGTAGCGAGCAGATTTCTCCTCGTTGTAGCCGGGCGGCAAATACACGATAACGTCGCGACCGCCTTCAACGTGGCGGGACGGAATGGATTTATGGAAACGGACAGTGCCGGTAAGAGTGTGGTGCAAAGCGGTTTAATGGACTAAAAATATTTAGCTCTTCACAAAGTCAAGTGAGGCCGAATTCATGCAATAACGAAGACCAGTGGGCCGAGGACCATCGTCGAAGACGTGTCCCAGGTGGGCATCGCATTTCGAACAGCGAACTTCCGTGCGAGCCATTCCATAGCTGCTATCCGTTAGATTTTTCACATTCTCTTTTGCAATGGGTTGGTAGAAGCTGGGCCAGCCAGTGCCGGATTCGAATTTCGTATCAGAGGAAAAGAGCGCATTTTCGCAGCAGACGCAGCGATAAAGGCCATGCTCGTGGTTGTTCCAGTACTTTCCCGTGAAGGCGCGTTCCGTACCGGCATGCCGAGTTACTTCGTACTGCTCCGGCGTGAGCTGCTTTTTCCATTCCGCATCCGACTTCTGTACTTTTTCTTCTTCCATGACTCCCTTTCGCTCACCTGTGGCAGTGAACTCGACGATCCTTATTGTCTTGCCAAAGACGCTTGCGGCCCCTCCCAAAAACAGACCCAAACCGGCCGCGCGGCCCAACCCAGACTGGAGAAAAGATCTTCGGTTCATACCTACAATGCTAGATGATTTCAGGCCTACATAGGATGCAATCGCAGCCTTATAATAGAGATGCATGCCTATCTTTGAGTACTCCTGTGATGATTGCGGAATTAAGTTTGAAAAACTC
>JAFAZU010000280.1 GCA_019239585.1 Acidobacteriaceae bacterium | reverse complement strand
CTGATGGGCGACACTTTAATTTGACGGTGAACGACAGTTATTTTTCCCTATCTGAAAACAACTGAGACGATGCGGAAAGCGGGAAGGAGCCCACGCTTTCGGCCATGGTCACAGACCAACAGGTAAGGAGATTATTCAAGTTGTCGCAAACAGAACCAACCCAAGAGATCGCGGCCGCGAAGGCCGGCTTAGATGTGAAAACCGCCCGCAAGTATCTGCGGGCCAAGCGGACGCCGAGCGAGATGAAACCAGCCCGCCACTGGAGGACTCACCCGGATGGCTTTGCCGAGGTGTGGCCCGCCTTGCGGGAACAACTGGAAGCCCATCCGGGGTTGGAAGCCAAGACGTTGTTTGCCGCCCTGCAGCGTCAGTACCCGGAGCGCTTTGCCGAGAGCCAGTTGCGCACCTTGCAGCGGAGAGTCAAACACTGGCGGGCGCTGGAAGGACCCGCCCAGGAAGTCTTCTTCGCCCAGCAGCATCGGGCCGGGGAGTTGTGCCAGTCCGACTTCACCTATTTGACCGAGCTCGGTATCACGCTGCACGGAGAAGCGTATCCGCATCTGCTGTATCACTTCGTGCTGACTTACTCCAACTGGGAAACCGGCACGATCTGCCAGTCGGAAAGTTTCGCCAGCTTGAGCGAAGGGCTGCAAAACGCCCTGTGGGAGTTGGGCGGCGTGCCGGCACGGCACCGGACCGACCGGATGACGGCGGCCGTCAACAACCTGACGCCGGAAGGCGAGTTTCAGAAGCAGTATCAGGCGCTGCTGCGGCATTACGAATTGCATGGGGAAAAGATTCAGACCGGGCAAGCGCAGGAAAATGGCGACATCGAGCAACGCCATTACCGGTTCAAGCGAGCCTTGGACCAAGCGCTCCTGTTACGGGGACACCGCGACTTCGACGGCGTAGCGGAGTATCAGGACTTCCTGACAAAACAGTTTGCGCAACTCAATGCGGGCCGGCGCACTCGTCTGCAGGAGGAATTGGCCGTGCTCCGGCCCTTGCCGGCCCGTCGCTTCGAAAGTGTGCGGCGCTTCCAGGCGCGTGTCAACGCGGGCAGCCTGGTGATGGTAGACCGGAATCATTACTCGGTGCACAGCCGGTTGATTGGGGAGATGGTGGAAGCGCGTGTCTTGGCGCACCAGGTCCAGATCTGGTATGGCGGTCGGAAGGTGGAGGAGATGCCGCGCCTGCCCGGACGCAGCCGCTACCGGATTGATTACCGGCACATCATTGACTGGCTGGTACGCAAGCCCGGAGCCTTTGCCCAGTATCGCTATCGGGACCATCTGTTCCCGAGCAGCCAGTTTCGCCGGGCGTACGATTTACTGCAAACGACCACACCGCGCCGGGCCGACCGCCGTTATCTGGAAATCCTGCAACTGGCCGCCCAGCACGGAGAAGCCCGCATCGAGGATGCACTGCGCTTGCTACTGGCCAGCGCCTCGGGTCAGCAAGCGATTGTGAATCGAGCCGCCTTCGAGGAGTTTCTGGAGCGCTGTGAGCAAGCCCCTGCTCTGACTGATGTCGAGATTGCGGAGGTGTCGCTGGCAAGCTTCGATCAATTGTTCGTGGAACGGGAGTTGCGGCTATGAGAGAAGCGGTCAACATTAAGGAAGATCTGACGCAGGGTCTCAAAACCTTGCACCTGCCCACGATCCGGCACTGTTATGAAGAGATCGCCCAGCAAGCCGAGCGGGAAGCGCTCAGCTACGAGCGTTATCTGCATGATCTCGTCGAGCGGGAATGCGAAGAACGGCGGGAAACCCGGATCACGAAGCTGCTGCGGGAATCGCAGCTGCCGCTGGAGAAATCACTCGAAGCCTTCGACACACGCCGGCTCCCGGCCAAAGCCGCCCGGCAGATGCGCAGTTTACTGGAGGGCAGCTTTCTAGAGCGGGCGGAAAATGTGCTGGTCTTCGGAAATCCGGGAAGTGGAAAAACTCATCTGCTCCAGGCTGTGGGGCAAGAACTGGTGCGACAAGGACAACCCATCCTGTTTACCACCTGCGAGCATTTGGTGCAGGAGCTACTGATTGCCAAACGGGATCTGAAATTAAGCAAGCTGATGAAGAAGTACGCCCGCTACCGGGGCATGATCATTGATGATCTGGGCTATATCCGGCAGACCCGCGAAGAAATGGAAGTGGTCTTCACCTTATTAGCCGAACGCTATGAACGCGGCAGTGTGTTACTAACCAGTAATTTGGCATTTTCCAAATGGGAGCAAATTTTTAAAGACCCGATGACGACCGCCGCGGCGATTGATCGTTTGGTTCACCACAGCATCATTATTGAACTCAACATTCCGAGCTACCGACTTGAACAGGCCAAGCAGAAGGTGGAAGTCTTGCTGCCGCATCACGGAGCGGAGGCAGCCTCGGGGGCTGCTGCTTCGGAGCCGCTTCCCTCCGTCTCCGGGCCGAGCCCGTCGACTGCGGTCCGCGCCTCCGAAGCGTAGAAGAGTAAGTGTCGTGAGAATCCGTGGTGGAAGAAAAAAGGTGTGGAAAATAGGGAAGAATAACTGTCGTCAGTAGACATTTCTGCTTGACGCTCATCAGGTTCGCCATGCGGCGGGCTTCGGCCAAGGAGCCGTCGCTTTTGAGGTAGTCGGTGATGCCGGTGGCGCGCAGCGAATGGTTGCCGATTTTCGTCTGAATGCCCGCCTGTCTCGCGCGGCGCTCAATCATGAGATAGGCGTCCGGCTGCGTCAGGCGGTGCGCGGTGCCGGTCTTGCGGCCCGTGGTGCGCCAGAGCGGCCCGTCCTTGTCGTCGGCAAAGCCGGAGGCGGCCAGATATTCATCCATGTAGGTTTCGAGCTTGTGATGGCAGGGAGCCTCATAGAGCTTGCCGCGCTTTTCATGCAGGCGCATCCAGCCGCGTCGTCCCTGGCTGAAGTAATCCCGCCCGTTCATCTTCAGCACCGCGCCGACACGGGCGAAGGTGTAAATCATGGTGGCGATCAGCGCCCGATCGCGCAGGCCGGTGAGGGTGCTCGTGTCGATGGACTCCAGCAGCGCGCGGGCTTCCTCGCGGTCGAGCACCGCCGTTTTGCCTTTGGTCTGCGAATAGCGCGGCCCGCGCACGGCATGGGCGGGATTGACTTCCAGCGCATGGCCGACCACGAGCCAGTCCAACAGCATGCGCAGGCCCGCGAGGTGCTGCTTGACCGACGGCGCCGAGAGTTCCCCTTGCAGCTCCTCGATATAGGCGGCGACATGCAGCGGCTTGACGGCAGCCAGGCCCGGTAGGCCCCGGCCCTCGCACCAATCGGCAAAGCGGCACGCGGCCTTGTAATAGGCCCGCCGCGTGTTCCTGTTGCGGATATGCGCGGTGAAGAAGCCGAAAAACCGCTCCGCCGTCTTTTCATCGGGGAGGAACAACGCCGGGAGCTTCGGCGCGAGGCCCGCCAAGGCGCGGGGTTCTTTGAGCGGAATCACTTCAGTCGCGCTCATAGACGATTCGGTGTGACTCATGGTTCCTGTCCTTTTTGCCGCAGGTATCGCTGTGGCCGTATTCAAAAGCCAAATCGCACGAGACGCACAGACGGTAATGGAGCTGCTGGCCGCAAACATCGCAACTCCGTTCCGGCATGCGCTTCAATGCTTCGGCATATTTTTGGTTCCGTATGGCAATTTCAACTTCGGGCCTCATATATCCATGATAATGTCCTTTATCATAGACTCAGACAAAGGCAGAGGGAAATGTTTTGGCTATTAATTAAATTG
>JAFAZU010000184.1 GCA_019239585.1 Acidobacteriaceae bacterium | reverse complement strand
GTAGATAACGACCCCGGTCGCAATCTGGAGCGCCGCTTCGGCAGCGCGTCGAGTGGCCGACTGCGCCAAATTACTGGGAATAAACAAAACATCATCAGCATGCAGCTGCACATCCGGATCTTTTCCCTCCAGAATCCGCTGCAGATCCACTGGTATTTCATTCGCATTGCTGTTGGGCCCGAGCGCGGATGCTCGCATAATGCGCGCCCTTTTCGGAGAGGCATCGTGGTCGAGACCTTCCGCTAATGCGAGTGCCTTGAGTAAAGAAAGGCTGTCGCGCGAGGTGATTTGGAATCCGCCAGCCTTTTTTACTTGACCCATCACATAAACTATTTCGGCTTTCGGAACGGAAACTGTATCGTTTGGCTTAAGAAAAACATTTTCGGCAGGATTTTGGGACGTCGTTAAACTCTCAATTGACACTTCCGCAATCGAGAATTGCCCGGACGCGTCGGAATGTGCGTTGGGCAGCGGCAGCACGCCCCAATGGGCGTGCCGCGTAATGGTCAATTTGGAGCCTGCATCCTGACGGAATCCGCCCGCCAGCGAAATAATATCCAGCAAGCGCTTCGGCCCTGTTAGCTGTTGAATTCCTGGACTGTTCACTGCGCCGAGAATCGAAACCGGTTGGCTGTGATACTCAAGAACGTTGATCGTAATCTGCGGAGACTCAACGTACTTCGCTAGTTTTTTAGTTAGCGCATCACGAAACTGTTCAACGGTAAGCCCTGCAGCGGTCATGCGGCCAATCAGTGGCAAATCAATTGCGCCGGATGGATCGATTCTAACCGGCTTATCCGAAACGTCATCCAAGTCCATCACATGAATACCAATTTGGTCGCCAGGACCTAACAGATACTGCATGGGCTGGTCAGCCCGCGCCGTCTCATCGTTAGGAGCTTGTGCTCGCAGATAAGAAGCAGCAAACGGAACAAGAAATAAAAACAGTACGAGAGACCGGACGTGAAACATAGATCGAATTATCCTCAGCAAACAAATGGCAAGCTACTCCGGTTACTTGCAGCGGCTTATTAAGCAGCAGCAGCCTACAAGAGTAAATTCTGAATAATCAAAATTAAACCAGAGCAATAAAGACCAAACCTCCGAATATTTGCCCCACGGCGTTGAACCCATTTAGCCAGATTATTTCGGGAAGTGTCAACGTATCCAGGTACTGAGGATGCCCTAATGTGGTTGTTTGAAATAGTACTTATGCTGGATCCAAGATTAGTGTTTATGCGCGTAAATAAAGAAATGAGTTGCGGAAATAAAATCGGAATGTAACTGTTTAATACGACATAGTGAAAGCTGTGGTACCGGTACTCGTAACCATAGAGAGCTTATGAATAATTCATCTATCTTAGGTCAATGTATTCCTAAAGATTCATAATTAAACTTCCGATATGTGTAGAGGAGGTTCTCTGTGTTCAGGCGAAAACTTTGCAGAGTGTTACGGCATAAACCCGCTATGAATAAGTGTGCTTTCCTGCAGAATAAATGCTTGTTTAACTACTAAAATGACCTGGCATGTTCTAGATATTGGTAGCATTTGGATCAAAGAATTCACGAGCGCGCTCGGCGAGTTTGTTCCCGTGATGGGCTGGTTACCAATCATAAGTTGGACCGGTTTTATACAGAGAGAAGGAGGCGAGAAACGTTTGACTGATCCACCCCTTACTTGTCGGACCTTCTCCCTACCGCGTGGATACCATCGTTTTCCGGTGTCGCTTCTATCGAATTGGAGCCGACGGCAGATCGAGCAAATGCGGCAATGTTCAGACAATGCGAAAAATTCTCCTTTAATCTGCACGACGCCGTTTTATGCCCCTGTAGCGGAAATGTGGCCTGGCCCGGTAGTTTATTACCAGACTGATCTGACGTTCGGTTACGTAGGCATGAATCCCCGGCAGGTCCGGGCGTTTGATCGGCGCTTGTGCCGAGTCGCAGCCGCTGTTTGTCCGAACTCAAAACGAGTGGCGGACTACATGGTGAGTGAAGCGCAATGCGACCCGTCCAAGATTGATATTGTTCCGAATGCCACTCGTGAGTCGAACCTTTTTCAGTACGCTCCGAAATCTCCTGCGAGCGTTCCCGATGATCTCCGAGACCTTCCGCGCCCGATTATCGGAGTGATCGGCAATCTGGCAGCTAACTTGAACTGGCGCTTGTTGCTCCGTGCCGTAGAGCAGACGCCTCAATACTCCTGGGCATTTATCGGTCCGACTGGTATGGAGGTGCCGGAAGCGGCGCAACGTGAGGCTCGGGAAAAACTCATGAGGTGGAAAGGCAGAGTGCGTTTCACAGGAGGGAAACCGTACGGTTTATTGCAGGATTATGCTCGCGCCCTTGATGTAGCCGTTTTGCCCTACCGGCGCAAGGAGCCTACCTTTTCAGGCAGTTCCACGCGCTTTTACGAGCATCTATCGGCATGCCGGCCGATGATTGCCACGCGCGGATTTGAGGAGTTGTTGCACAAGGAACCTTTGCTGCGGCTGGTTGATACGCCGGAACAGCTAGTGGCCGAACTGGATGACCTTGCCCGTCACGGGTTTTCGGATGGGCTGGAGGAGGCCCGTTGGCGGGCCAGTAGGCAAGGAACTTGGCAGGTGCGAGCGGCAATGGTGATAACTGCCCTGAAACGGCGATGGCCCGGAGCGCTCCATGTGCCGGAACAGCTTCCCGGATTTGACCCGCATACTCCTTACCCCTCAGGCTTACCATGGGAGAAATTCCCGAAGTTTGAGCTGGTGACCCCTGATTAAGCAAGCCAGTGTTGGAGCAGTTCACCCGGAGCGCCGGTTAGATCGAGGCTCTCTTTTTGACTCCTTCCGTCAGGCAGAATAAATTCTGCTTCAATTCCACTTGGGGTAGGCCGCAGTTCGCACCAGCGCCCTTTCGCTTCGAGGCGCAATACATCCCCAAGCCAAGCCATGTAGACCTTGGCGCGCAGGCGATGCCCTGTTATGGACGCCTCATCAAAAAGCTTGCGCGTGTAATCGGACTTCCTGAGTTTTTCCGCCCAAGGCGCTGCCTGCGCCGCGCGGTTTCGTTCGTCCTGCTGACGTTGTATCGCGCCAGAATCGCGCTCTTCCCGTGACTCAAGATTTTTCAGGGAATTTTCGAGATTGTCTAAAAAATCCATGTCCTTCTTTATTATCAGCATGGAGCAGGGTAATGCTGACTCCGAAGCTAAACTGGTAGATATCACATGAGTAATCCGGAGTCCGGCACTGTTGCCGTGCTGGCGGAAAA
>JAFAZU010000681.1 GCA_019239585.1 Acidobacteriaceae bacterium | reverse complement strand
ACTGAGGCTTCCTGACGAGAAGCCACTCTGAGGCTTTTCGCTATTCGGTTGATTCCCTGCGTAGGCATCTCGCCCACGCACGTCAATATCAACGTCGTGCAGCTCATGCCGGTGGCGCAATTTCCGGACCCACTCACAAATAAGGATGTCGTTAGCTTTTGAATCTGTCCGGTTTTGTTGACACGGTATCTGTCCGGTCAAGCTACTTTGCTCCTTGTCTTTGGTTTGAGTATACGCGTCGCCGTCGTCGGGCGGTGGGCAAAGTGGGAATCTCGTGCTTTGGGCGAGATTTCCAAGGCGCCTGTGGCGCCGTCTTTTCCACCGCCTTGCTCCGGCGTGAACGTTTCCAGCACATGCGGTCCCCACTGAATGGAGACCCGCCCGTCCAGGTGTTCGCAAATCGTCACCGTGCATCCGGAGCTGCCAGCAGCGATTCTGGATCGTCACCGTATTGTCTTTCGCCACGACCCGTTCGGTTTGAATCGAGAACACCCGGTCCAAGTCTGGACGTTGGCACTTGCGAAACGCTGTTCCTTTTTCGGCAGCCGGTTGGGAGAAGCGTTGGTTGAACTCCTCGATATAGTGCTGGCGCAAAAAGAAGTTCGCCTGCTCCAGGGTGTCGATACCCGCTAAACGCAACTCCTGCGGCAGGCGGTTCTGCCAGGTGCCGAAGCTGCGCTCGGAGCGGCCCCGCGCTTGCGGCGAGTAGGCCGGGATCATTTGAATGCCTAAGTCCTTCATCGCCCGCCCGACCTGGGTGAGACGGTGCTTGTCTACTTTCTCACCCACTTTCGGGGTCACAAAGAAGTGGCTGCCGCGATCGCTGTAAAGAGCGCAAAATAAGCCTTTCGTCTCGATCACTTCCCGTAATCCGGCCATCACGGTCCGGGTGGATTCTTCCGCGACCAGTTGCGCATAATAGATCTCGCTCGTGGCGTCGTCCAAGATCACCAGCAGATCGTAATAACGGTCATCGGAGAGCCAGCGGTGCTTGCTGCCATCGATGTGCAGCAGCATGCCGGGAAAGGGTCGCCTCGGTCGGCGTCGCCGATGCGGGCCGCGCTTCTTGCGCCGCACTACCAGCCCGGCCCCTTGCAGCGCTTGTTTGACCCAGGTGTAGCTCAGCTCAATGGCGTGTTCGTCCCGCAATTTCTCGTGGAAGTGCCGCACACTGAGGTCAAAGTACGTTTCTTGGTACAGCTGGAGTACGCGCTCGGCGGTCTCCAGCGGCACGCGCAAAGTGGTGCGTTGGCGGTGTCGCTGATCGAACAATCCGTCATAGCCGAACTTTTGATAGCGCTCGCGCATGCGCCGCATGGTCCGGTCACAGACGCCGATAATCTCGGCGGCTTCCAGCCAGGTGATGCGCTTCGCCAAGGCTTTTAAAATCACATCTTGTAGTTTCATCATCCGCTCCATCGCGAAGCCGGAATAGGTTTGGCTGGGTTCCAACTTCCAGCCTGACGCTTCCGGACTCCGTTATTACAAAGCGGACAGATACCGTGCTAATTACACCGGACAATTACCGTGCTAGCGACACCACTCACAAATAAGGATGTCAACGCAAAATAGAAATGTCCTATTGCCAGCAAAGTAGAAATGTCCGGTTGCGAAGGGGAAGTCGGGAGTTCAGTTTTAAAGTGGGATGGATGCTCGACGGGGTCGCGTCCGTTGAGGAGATGCAAGGCCGATGCGACGGAGTTGGCTCCGGAGTAAACGGCAGCAGGCCCCTCGGTTCAGGATGAAGACATCCGCCGAGGGCTTTGTTTTTAATGATCGCTTTATTCTGGTGGAACTTCGGAGCAGAGGCCTTGCATACGGTAAACGCGAAGACGGCTGGGCGGGTTTTGCCCAGCCTACCTTGCGGAGATTTTCTGGCGTGGGTGGTTTTTGCCGAGATGAAAGTTCTTCATCCAATCGCTCTTGCGGTGGACCGTTTTGCGCGGCTGCGCTGGAACCGGTTTTACCGGTGCGGCTTTGGGCCGAGCCGCGCATTCGTTCACGGTCAGATAACGATCGCGGAAGCGTACTGCCAGCGTACCGTCGAGGCGCTTTTCCACCCGCACCGTGCCACCGCGCAGCCCGGCACAGACGCTGGCGCGCGCAATCTGATACAGCCTGTTCTCGAAGCGGATGGTGTAATCGTTGGCTACTTGGCGCGTCTCGACATAACTGAGTGTGGCGGCGAGTGAATGGGCTTTGCCCAACGGCCGATGTGCGTCGTCGGCCAAGCTCGGCCTTACCGTGAGTGTCTGGTTCCACCACGGTAAGAACTCGTTGTCGAGATAAGTGTTGGCTTCCTCGAGCGTCGTGGCATGGGCCACTCGCAAGCCCTTGACCAGCCGATCCTGTGCGGTGCCAAAGCCGCGCTCCACGCGTCCTTTGGCCTGAGGCGAAGGCGCGGCGATCCACTCGATATCGAGCTCTTTCAGAGCGCGTCCAATCTGTGTGGGCGGTAGCGGCACACCATCTTTGCCGGCCAAGTCGCCGCGTTTGGTTTTGGGTGTGTTGGTAAACAGCGTGGCTTTGTCGGTGTAGAAGCTCAGCGGTCTTCCGTTCCGCTCCAGGTAACTGGCCAACAGCCGCATATTCTCTTCCGTCGAGTCGCGCTCCACGAAACGCGCCAGCATGCGGCTGGTGGCGTCGTCGATCATGCTGATCAAATACAGCTTCGGGCCGCGGCCTTCCAGCCAATCGTGCTCGCTGGTGTCCCATTGCACCAGTTCGCCCAAGCGGCTGCGCCGGGGACGCCAGGTATGCACTTTCTCGACGCGCTTGGCCCTGGCTCGCCACAACTTGGCGGCCCTCATCCAACCCCGCACCGTTTCGCGGCTCACCTGCACATCGTGGTACTTGGCTAAGTACTCGGCCGCCAAAGTCGGTCCAAATCCTTGATAGACGTCCTGGCTGAGGATTTCGATCACTTTGCCCTGCACTTCCTCGGCAATCTTCCGATTCGAGGGTTGCCCTCGCCCGGCATGTACTACCGCTCGGTCGCCGCGTTGTTTGAGCGTCCTCAGCATGCGCCGCACTTGCCGCTCGCTGACTCCGATCTCGGCGGCAGCTTCCCGCTGCGTGATTAATTTCTTCTTGGCTTTCTTCAGTGCCACCAGCCGGTCGCGTTCCTTCTGTGTCATCAAGAGTTGGTCCGTTTCCAACTCCCCAGCGTGCCCCTGTCAAGAGGACATTTCTATTTGGCACGAATAGGACATTATCATTTTGCGGCGACACTGAGGGGTCGGAACTTGACTCGGCGCTCCAACTTAACATATTATTGAGCAAAGCTAAGAATTCTTGGTATGGGGCGCAAGGCAAAGAAGAACGAATCGCTTCCGGGGTCGCTGGACATGCTGATCCTCAAGGCCCTGACACGGGCGAACCTGCACGGGTATGCCATTGTTCAGAAAATTCAGCAAGAC
>JAFAZU010000659.1 GCA_019239585.1 Acidobacteriaceae bacterium | reverse complement strand
GCGCAAGATGGAGGTCTGGCAGCATTTACCTCGACTGTAGCATGCAGTGTTAGGATGGCTTCCAGTGTTAGATCCTATCCGTTTCCCTCTGTTCTTAAGCGCCGCCATTCTCCTAGCGGTAACTCCCGGACCGGGAATCTTCTATGTTTTAGCTCGTAGCATTGCAGGAGGAAGGCGCCAGGGTATTTTATCTGCCCTGGGCACTCTCTGCGGCGGTTTAGTTCACGTGATAGCGGCGGCATTTGGCATTTCCGCTATTCTGGCTACTTCCGCCCTTGCTTTTGAAACTGTGCGCTATGCCGGAGCAGCTTACCTTATCTACTTGGGAGTTATGATGGTTCGCAGCCGGGACGACGAAGGGAATGCTAATCACCCTGTCGCAGAGCAACGTCATCCTCTGCTGCAGGGAGTAACAACAGAAGTCCTCAACCCTAAAACAGCTCTTTTCTTCTTGTCGTTCATTCCACAATTTGTGTCGCCCCATCGTGGACATGTCACCACACAATTTCTACTTTTAGGAGGAATATCAGTTTTTCTGAATACAGCAGCAGATATTCTGGTGGCGCTTTTTGCCGGACCGCTTGCTGGCGTGATGAAACGGAATGTAGCATTCCGCCGAAGACAGCGCACTGCATCCGGTATCGCCATGATTGGTTTAGGAGTTTATGTTGCGGCGACGGATTCAAGACCTAGATAACGTTGTCAATTCCCATCAGATCTGTTCAAAAGTCGCCTGGGGTCGTGTTTTGGTGGCCGTACTTTGCCCATCCAAAGCATTCCGCAGCGACCAGCAGACTAAACTAATCAGAAACAAGCCTCCGGCGATCCAAACGGCGTAATGCGCGACGCCCTCCACAATCACGTCTACCGAGTTCTGTATACCCAACAGCCGTTCCGCCATCCAGCCTGCGGCTGCGAAACCGGCGAATAGTGCGCCGCCGACTCTGACGACTGAATAAGCATGTGTGCGACTCAGTAACAATAGGGACGGCATGGTGGCGGTGACCACCACGAGCTGCATGGTCTCGATGCCCAGGTTGAAGGCCAAGATGCTGGCGACCCGCTCCCACCGGCCAAGCCCTAGCTCTCCCAGCGTCGTCGCGAACGCTAACCCGTGGATCAAGCCGAAGAAGGCCGCGATAACAGCCTCCCGTCCGGGAAACAGTGGGCGGAATGCGTGAGCAGCGGAGACCAGAATCGACAGAGCAATCAGCACTTCGATCGGGCGAGAAGGTACGCGGACCAGTTCCAAAGCCGCTAATGCCAGCGTGATCGAGTGGCCGACCGTAAACGCTGTGACCACTCTCAGGATTTGCAGTAGGCTCTGCCGTACCCCAGCGTGCCCGGCCCAACGGGACCCAAATACGAGTAGCGGTGCGGGCAGGAGCAGCGCCAGCAAAAACAGAAGATGGTCCGTGCCTTCCGCAATATGCCGAACGCCCAGGCGAAAGATGCTGGCAAAGCCGACGTTAACGCCAAGCGGAGCCCAGGTGCCGGACCACCACTTCCGAAAAGGCAGCGGAACGGGGCGGTTTTCGGCCTGGACGTAATCCAGTTGATACCAAGACTGGTTTGGGTTTCGCTTTTGCACAATGATGCGAATCTCCCGATCGCTTGGCACCAGACAATTCATCAGGTAGGCAGAGATAGGGCTCTGGTGATGGTTTTCGAAGATGAGTTTCCGGTGAGAGTCTCCTACAGGCAGATCCGCACGGAACTGGATTTGAATCTCACCCAGCCCTTCTTTGATCGCCTCAGTCCTTGGAAAATCAAACGAAACCAACCGGGGCGTGACAGGATGACCGTCTATTGTGAAAGACACGTCCCGAAGCACCCGCTCCGCATAGGCCCGCCGCTCGTCTTCCGAGAGAACACCATCTCTATTGCTGTCGATGCTCGACAGTACGGCGGGAGACACGGCGACACCTGGAATCAGGCGCATAAACGCCTCCACACGATCTTTCTCTACGGAGAGGATCGTAGCCTGCAGGTACTCATCCAACCTGTGTGCGAAGGCAGATGTTGCGAGCGACAAAAGAATCGCGACCGAGGCAGCTAGCTTCTTGTTCATTTTGCCGTGAACCTCCGGCCGTAGTCATTTGTAGGGTCGCGGTACATGGTATGGACATGCAGGGCGGGATCACCGCCCAGTTTCTGAGGCGCATACTCAATGACGAGATGCGGTCCCTGAATACGGTAGTAAGCCGTAATGTTGTTGCCGGGTGTAGCGGTGGTGGGACCGCTCCAGGCGAACCAGGTGTCATTCAGATCTGCTTTGATCTCGGCCATTCGCGCTGCTGCCGCGCTCTCGTGAATAAGGCCTGCCCATTCTGAGATTACATCGAGCAGCATCGCACGCTGACGCTCATTCATCACGGAAGCTTTGAGTCCCTCCGGTTGAATCGTTTTGCCGTCCTGCCCGGGACCAAGCACGAGATCCGCCAAACGGTAGCTCAGGATGGCTTGTTTTCGCTGGCTCTCGTCGAGAGCGTTGAGCAACGCGAGCGCTGTATCGCTCTCCCGCCCGAGTGGTCGTACAGTCTTTCCGTTGATGGTGTAGAGAGCCGGTTGAGCGCCCGTCAGAGTCGGCGTGAGCACGCCACGCTCCCCGTCAATGGTGATATTCAGGGCCAAGTGGTGCCCTCCGAACTGCAACATCCACGGATTTTTTTCGGATGGTGTCCCCAAAATGGAGATATAGTAGAGATCTTTGCCGAAGATGGGGCCGTTCCCAAACGGCGGGCGGTTACTCCCACGACCGGGTGGCGGACCTCCATTGCCCGGTAGAAGCGGAGGACCACCGTTACCGGAGGGCGGGGGACCACCAGCACCATTACGCGGGCCCGGTTGTCGATTACCAGGTGGCCCCTGGTCGGTACTCTTGAGGACCTCGTCGCCCTCCATAATCTGCTGAACTTTCTCAAAGCCCCTCGGACTGAGCGCCGCCGCGACTAGAGCCAGGGCGGCGGAACGCTGAGCACTACTCAGTTCTTTGAGGCTGATGCCGCCGCGCGGAACCATGACGATCGGGAAATTGGACCAGCGCTTGCGCTGCTCCTCGTCATCGAACGAAAAGAGCACGCTTTGCCGCTGCTTTTCATCGAGCGTGGAAAGAAACGTGTTGGCAGAACTCACGATGCGGGTAGTTGCTGTCTGCGCTATAGCAGGTGTTAGCGATAAACAGAACGAGGCCAAGGCGCATATTCCATGGCGTGTTCTCATCGACAAAAGATTCATCTATCCTTCTCCTACTTATCCTTCTTCAAGCGATCGCTCCTACGCTGATCTTCCCGGAATTCCGGTATTGCAGGTCGGCTTCTGATTGTGGAAACCGGACTACCAGCAATGTGCGGTCGTCCGGCGGGGCTCCGTCGCTGGCAAACGCAGTGACCCGATTCATGACTCGCTCGCAAACTTCAGCTGGTGTTGCATCTGCGGTGTTAGTGATCAACTCCTTAATACGATCTTCTCCGAATTCTTTCTCATTCCTGTCCGTCGCTTCGTTGATGCCATCCGAGTAGAGGACCAGCATGTCGGAAGCCTGAACCTCGACCGTTCCTGCCGAGTAGGAAGCCGTGGGAAGCATCCCAAGAACGGGTCCGCCCTCATCCAATCGCTCAATTCGGTTCTGGCCTTTATGCACT
>JAFAZU010000642.1 GCA_019239585.1 Acidobacteriaceae bacterium | reverse complement strand
ATATGCATTTTCAAAAGCCGGTCACCAGGAGGATCGTAGAACTTTTGATAAACGATCCAAGGCAGATACAAGATGAATGCCGTTGCTCCGATCATCAATAAAGCTTTGAGCGAAACGCTGCGCCGAAACAACCACATAGTTAGCGGTATTCCAAGGACAGCAAATACACTGCTGCCATGCGAAAGCATCCCCCATGTCAACAGACAACCAGCAGCAACAGAAAGCAATCTTTGGTGTGGAACAGAGTCTAGTCTGCCAGTCAACAATGCAGTAATGAACCCTAGAATGTACGCGGCGGCTATGAGCTTGGGCCACACATAAAATGTGTTAAGAAATACGAATTGCGATAGTAGACAGGCAAGAAGCGCACATCGGGTAGCGCCAGTACTCACTCCGCGAGCAAAAAGCAGAATCCAGAGCGCAAATATCCAGAAACTTTGCAGCACAGCCGAGAGAACGGTATACGCAAGCGGCCTTGGAACTATCAAAAGGGGCGTTTGCGACAGCGCAATTGCTGTTTGCAGCGGGGGCCGATCACTGGAATTATAATTCGCCATAATCGGCCTGGGAATATGGCGCGAGGTGAGCATGCTTTCCAAAAAAATAAATGGAATCGCGTTATCCCCGGGCAACTCATGGGAAAAACGCATCTTCGGGACCATGAGCGGGTCTTGCATTCCGCCATAAACAAAGCCTGTCGATAAAACCAGCAACGATGACGTAAAAATTAAGCAGAACGGGAATGATAAGGCTTTTAAGATGTCACGTGCTTCCCGATTTGAAAACCGAAAGAAATAAAGAAGCCAGAGAGCGGCTACGGCAAGTACGGCTGTCGCAAAAGGATGAACAAGTCGGCGTGACACAAACCAGGACCAGAATACGAAATACCCGGGCAGGGCGGTGCCGGCAAGACCGATCAATCCAACCGACGGGATATCGCGCACGTTTTTTCGTATGGCGAATGCGCAAGCCGCCAGAAACAGAAGCATCAACAGAACGAAGTGAAGGCAGGTTCTGCCAAGCAGCACTAAAACGTCAGGCAAGTAGACGCCACGCGGCCGATAAGGCCATCAATGTGCCCGACCAGATCCTTGCTCTGTGATATCGATCCGGGCTTGCGCCTTTTGCATGGACTCCAGAGCGGCATCCGACTCCTGGCTATCATGTGCTTCCCGGAGCGCACGATTGGCAGCATCGAAATCCTGGCGCGCGCGATTGGCGTCGACCTGATCGGCACGTTCGGCGGAATCTGCCAGAACGCGCACATGGTTGTCAAACACCTCAACAAAGCCGCCATCAATGACAATGGACTGTCGGTTGCCCCCGCTTCCATAAGAGAGAATGCCGGGAGCTAAGGCGCTCAACAAAGGAGCATGGCCGGGCAGGATGCCCATGTATCCATTCCGGCCCGGCAGCTCAGCTTCGCTCACCTGCTCGTCCACAAAGAGACGTTCCGGTGTAGCGACTTGCAATTGAAAGGTATCGGCCATAGCGCGCCTTACTTATTCATCTTCGCGGCAGCTTCCACCACTTCCTCAATGGCGCCCTGCATGTAGAAGGCCTGCTCGGGAAGGTTGTCATGCTTGCCTTCCACAATCTCTTTAAAGCTGCGAACCGTGTCTTCCAGTTTCACGTATTTGCCGGGTCGCCCGGTGAACTGCTCGGCCACGTGGAAGGGCTGGGAAAGGAACTTTTGAATACGCCGGGCGCGAGCCACAGTCTGCTTATCTTCGTCGCTCAATTCGTCAATACCAAGAATGGCAATAATGTCCTGCAGATCCTTATACCGCTGCAATGTCTGCTTTACGCGCTGTGCCACGTCATAGTGCTCAGCGCCGACAACATTGGGATCGAGAATGCGCGAAGTCGAAGCGAGCGGATCAACCGCCGGATAGATACCAAGCTCGGAAATGGCGCGAGATAGATTTGTGGTCGCATCCAGGTGCGCGAACGTGGTTGCCGGAGCGGGGTCTGTGTAATCGTCCGCAGGCACATAGATCGCTTGCACGGAAGTAATGGAGCCGCGCTTCGTGGAGGTAATCCGCTCTTGCAAATCGCCCATTTCGGTAGCCAAGTTGGGCTGATAGCCGACCGCCGATGGCATGCGGCCCAGCAGCGCCGACACTTCCGATCCTGCCTGCGTGAAACGGAAAATATTGTCGATGAAGAGGAGAACATCCTGTCCTTCTTCGTCGCGGAAATACTCTGCTACCGTCAGACCTGTTAAACCAACACGCAGACGGGCACCGGGCGGCTCGGTCATTTGGCCGTAAACCAGCGCCACTTTAGACTTGTGGTAGTCGTGCGGGTCCACAATGCCCGCTTCCTGCATTTCCAGCCATAGGTCGTTGCCCTCGCGGGTGCGCTCGCCCACGCCGGCGAACACGGACACGCCGCCGTGTTTCATGGCGATATTGTTGATAAGCTCCTGAATAATGACGGTCTTACCGACGCCGGCGCCGCCGAACAGTCCGATTTTTCCGCCGCGCAAATAAGGCTCCAGAAGATCAATGACCTTGATACCCGTCTCGAACATTTCGAGCTGGGTGGATTGCTCCTCAAACAGCGGAGCTTGCCGATGAATCGGGGCTCTTTGTTCAGTTTGGATAGGGCCCATATTGTCCACAGGCTCGCCCAGAACATTGAGAACACGTCCCAGCGTCTCCTTGCCGACGGGAATACTGATCGGCGCGCCCAGATCATGTGCCTTCATGCCGCGAACCAAGCCGTCGGTCGGCTCCATCGAGATCGTGCGGACCCGGCCTTCGCCAATGTGCTGCGCGACTTCAGCAGTAATATCGATTTTGACGGGTACGTCGTAGCCTTCGCTCGTTACACGAATAGCGTTAAAGATAGGCGGGATGTGCCCTTCAGGAAATTGAATGTCGATGGTGGGACCCGCCACCTGAATGACATGGCCTTCCGCTACGGCCTCTGTTACAGCCGGTGTTGTCATGGTTGCCATAAATACTCCAAATTAAATTCTTTTCTTCTCAATGCAGCTTTTATCCAACCGCTGCAGCCGCGCCGCTAACAATCTCAATGATTTCACGCGTGATTGCCGCCTGCCGGACGCGATTGAGGTTCAACGTCAAATCCTGAATCACATCACCGGCATTGGAACTGGCTGTGTCCATCGCGGTCATACGTGCGGCCTGATAAGCCGAGTTCGATTCGAGCATAGCGCGGTAAATCGACATTTCGATGTAGCGCGGTAGCAGGGCACTTAACAACTCCTCCGGCGGCTGCTCATAGATATAATCAATCGACTCGCCTTCG
>JAFAZU010000588.1 GCA_019239585.1 Acidobacteriaceae bacterium | reverse complement strand
GTGGGAGCATTTCTGGCTGACGATGGGCTACGTGGCATTCTTTGTCATTCATGTGGCGCAGGTGGCACGCGCCGGCTGGAACAACTTTCGATCCATGGTGATGGGTTATGAAATTGTTCCGGCCGGCAAGGAGGCTCACGGTGATTAGCAAAGCGGAAAGGGAAAAACCTGCGAATGAAATTTCAGAAAAAGAGTTTAAGGCGCGCAGCCGCCGAAGTTTCCTGACGCTGGGCTTGGGAGCAGCGGGCAGCTATCTGGGTTGGCGCTGGCTGCGCACGCGGATGGATGAGGATGGAATACCGGCCTCGTTCCGGCGTGTTTTTGAGTTCAATCAGGCCGTCACTGCCCGCACGCTGTTTAGCGATAAGCACTTGGCTCCTCGCTTTCCTTCATCGGCGGCGCAACTGATCCGTATGAACGGCGACTATGGCCTGGATGATGACGTCGAAGTGGAGACATGGCGGTTGCAGCTTACGCCGTACTTAAACCTTTCGGCACAGCAGTCTCTCCGTCTCGCCCAAATCCGGCAGTTACCGAAAACCGAGCATGTTACGCAGTTCAAATGCGTGGAGGGCTGGAGCACGGTTGTCCACTGGGGCGGTGTTCGACTTTCGGACTTTATCTGGCATTTTGCGCCTGGCTCCGAAAAGGCCCGGTACGTGGGGCTGATGACGCCGGACGAAGAGTACTACGTGGGCATTGATATGCCGAGCGCGCTGCATCCGCAGACCCTGCTCTGCTACGAAATGAACGGCGCTCCGCTCACCGGCGAGCACGGTGCGCCGCTCCGACTGGTCATCCCTGTGAAATACGGCATCAAGAATTTAAAACGAATTGGGAGTATCACCTATACCGACCAACGCCCAGACGACTACTGGGCGGAGCGCGGCTATGACTACTACGCGGCGCTTTAACATCCAACAACCCTTCTTAAGGAGAGACAACAATGAAAAAACACCTCACTATTTTTGCCGTGGCGCTCGGCCTTATCGCCTTGCCAACGGCTAATTACGCTTTCCGAAGCCAGGACACAGCCACTCAGGACAAGAAAGACGACAAGATGAACCACGACAAAATGTCCGACGATAAAATGGATCACGGCAAGATGGCGGACGACCATATGTCGCATGATGCGACGAGCAAGAAAAAGCATAAAAAAGGCGATAAGATGGACCATAGCAAGATGTCCGATACCACCAGCACCAGCCAGTAGCATCGAGCCGGGCTGATTCGGTAAATTTTCCTGAACCAGCCCGTTCTTTTGCGCACTTCATGACCGCAGCACAATCCTTAATCCTGTTTATAATTCTGTCGCCGGTGTATGGAGCGACGAGTCAGTATGAGATTGTTCCAGCCTCTGAATCCCATTTCGCTCTTGAAGTCTACAAAACAGGTTTGATGGCCGGGAAGAAGCACCATTTTGAATTCTCCAGCTACCACGGCACACTGCAGTACAACAAGGAACATGCTGCAAATAGTAGCCTTCGCCTCACGATTGAGAGCGGAAGCGTGGTCTGCCAGGATACCTGGGTGAAGCCGAAAGACCGCGACAAAGTTCAAAAGTATGCGCTGGATGAAATATTGGCGGTTGAACGCTACCCTGACATTGTGTTTCAATCGACAGCCATCGAGCCGATAGACGAAGGGAGGTTCCAGGTGCGAGGCCAGCTCACGATCCGGGACCAAACCAAGCCGGTCGTCGTGGAAGTCAGATTGGAAGCAACTGATCCCCAACACTTGCGCTTCGCTGGTCAGGCAAACATTAAACTCACGGACTACAACCTGAAGCCTCCGACTGCCGCTTTGGGTGCGGTTGGCACAAAGGACGAGATGACGGTATTATTTCAATTGACTGGCAGGCCAGCAAAATAAAATCATTTTTTCACCTTTAGCGTGACTTTTCCCCCTCCAGAGCGGCCTATGCCTAGACAAGGAACCGGCATGAATTCTTCAGTGGACGTCCCATCGGCTGAGACTGGTCCGGATTGGGTGGATCTCATGGTCCGTTATCAGGGGGCCGACAGCGACGCGACCGCGCGTTTAATTGCTTTTGCCAGCCCGCTTCTGTATCGTTTTCTTGCCAGTCAGCTCGGAAGTCGAGCCGAAGCGGAGGACCTCCTACAGGAGGCGTGGTTAAAAGTTCATCGGGCGCGTCATACGTATCGCCCTGGCGAACCGGTGCTGCCCTGGCTGTACGCGATTGCCCGGCATGTTCGGGTGGATCATTACCGGAAGCGCCGCCGCATTTCCTCACATGAGACCGTCATGGAAGTCCTGCCGGAACCGGCTGTTCGTCATGGCGCGTCGAGCCAAGCCTTTAGCCTGCCTGAGTTCGAGGCCTTAATGGCGGAGTTACCGGAAAGCCAGCGGGAAGTGGTGAC
Organism: Acidobacteriaceae bacterium; assembly: GCA_019239585.1. Classification (GTDB taxonomy): domain Bacteria; phylum Acidobacteriota; class Terriglobia; order Bryobacterales; family Bryobacteraceae; genus Bog-105. Next base: position 9,004 of record JAFAZU010000588.1, on the reverse strand, counting down.
CCTCCTAAAGGTCAACGATTTGAGCCTGGAAGAAGTGGCCCGCATTACCTCCTCTACAGTTGGAGCGGTAAAGCAAAAAGCGCATCGAGCCTACGAGCGGTTGCGGAATCTTTTAACTCAGCCGACCGTGAACGCCACATAGAAATGGAATGCAAAAACAAGTCTTCCCGCTGCTACTGGTCTTAAGTTCTTATATCGTCACTATGAAAAAATGTCTACTCGCGAGTCTTAGTCTCTCCGCAGTTGCTCTTTGTGCAGACAATACAGAGCAGGTGTGGGAAGGGAAAATCAGTGATAGCGCCTGCGGTGAGTTTCATAAGGTGGATCGCACTCACTCCAAGCACCTGAGCGACCGGGATTGCACACTTGATCGGGTGCGGCAGGGGGCGCGCTATATCCTGGTAAGTCACGGTAAGATCTACCAGATTGAAAACCAAAGTTTCCCTGGCCTAAAGAATTATGCAGGGCGGGAAGTAAAGGTGCGGGGAGACACTGCTGCCGACGGCGCGATTACCGTCACCAGCCTCAGCAGACCCTAAACGGACGAACCGCATGAAGTGCCGAGAAGTCGAAGACGTACTAGTAACGTCCAACATGAAGGGGATAGGAAAACTAACACCCTCCGTTCGAGCGCATATCGAAGCGTGCCGTCGCTGCCGGGAATTTGCCCGTATTGCTGAACTCCCTGCTGCTGACATACACGTGGACGCGAGCCGTATCGCCCACTTGCAGAAGATGATTGCCGGCAACCTGCGACCGGTACGTCCGTTGCCTCCTTCCTGGGTATTCCTCTTAACCTTCATGCTCTTCTTTGTGGCGCTCAGTTGTGCAGGCGTGTTGTATCTCGGGCCGTACGGCTGGTTTCTGCTGATGCCCGGTCAGAAGCTTGCCGTTTTCACGACACTAGCGGCCAGCGCCGCGCTGCTAGCTTTTTCTTTGGCGAGGCAAATGGTCCCCGGTCAGAAATCACTACTTCGTCCGGGATTCCTGCCGATCGGTCTTTTTGTTTTGCTGTGTTTGACGGTAGCGAGCGTATTCCAAGTGCGAACGGATCCTCATTTCCTACAGTCAGGTGAAACGTGTTTGAGAGCAGGACTGCCTTACGCCATTCCAGCAGCTCTCGCGTTCTGGTGGATCTTGCGCCGTGGCGCCATTTTGTCGCCCCGAGTGACCGGCGCAACGACCGGCATGCTTGCTGGGCTGGTGAGCATGACCGTGCTGGAAGTCCATTGTACGAATCTAAATGTCTGGCACATCCTCGTCTGGCATGTTGGATTTGCATTGCTGGGACTGATGGCTGGACTGCTGGTTGCGGCAGCGGGGCAGGCGATTCATAATCGTGTGTCGTAATCTAGTTCACGGCAAGAGTGCCGAAGCGCGGAGTCGGTCTGCTTTGTTCAGAGGGAAACCGGTGAGCTCACATTTGACGCTGTAAAGGCGAAGGGAATGCGCTTCTTAAACCTCGGGACTTTATGTCTTGTCAACCTGATGTGGGCGGCACAATACCCGGCTTACAAAGTTGCCTCAGACCACCTGGATGCTGCGTCCCTGAATTTCTGGACATTGCTGATCGGAGCGCTCCTGCTACTACCATTTTTTCTTCGTGAACGAGCCAAGGCGAAGCCCCAAGCGAGCACTAAGCCAGGTCAAGCGCTTTTACAGTTTACACTTTTAGCGATTCTGGGCATTCTGCCGCCCTCCGTCCTCCTGGCCTGGGGGATTTCGCACTCAACGGCTGCGAATGCCGCCATTCTGTCCTTAACCATTCCGGTTCTAATGGTGCTCATGGCCTTTCTACTTTTGGGGGAGCATTTAACATTAATTCGCATCCTCAGCCTAACGCTGGCGCTTGGCGGCACGCTGCTGATCTCTCGCCAGGATCTCGCTGGCGGCTCGTTCACGGTGGCTCTGCTGGCCGGGAACGCAGTTATTTTGCTGGCCGGGGCTGGGAGCGCCTTCTATAACGTGTTCAGTAAGAACCTACTCCAGCGCTTTACCGAGTTGGAAGTGCTTATGTACGGATACGTGATCGCGATAATCTGTTGCGCGGTCCTATCAATCACCTTCGACTCCCAACCGTTCTATCGCGCGAGTGTCTATCCGATGTCAGCTTGGCTGGCACTGTTGGTACTGGGCGGCCTCTCCTGGGGACTAGCTATGGTTCTTTGGATGTGGGTGTTAAAGCGGCTAGCGGTCAGCCAAGTGTCGGCGTCAATTTATTTACTCTCGTTCTTCGGAGTGATCCTTTCCGCCCTCACCCTGCGCGAAAGGCTGCACGCATTTCAGCTAGCCGGAGGGGTTCTGGTCTTTGCAGGCGCCTTTCTGACTTCCGAGTACGAGTCACGCCGTTTGGTTCGTCAGGCTGAAGCTGCTCCATCAAACAACAAGCTGCCTTCAAAATGAACTGCATCCAATATTGTCAGGCCGATATCCTTAGTGCCGATTCTCACTGGGCGACGAACTCACTGCCGGAACTTGATCGTGCAGCAATCCTTCCAGCGCCGCTATGCGCGACTCTAAAGAATGCATTAGCTGTTTCTGCTGTTGGATTTGCTCCTGCTGTTGCTTGATCGCGCGCTGCTGTTTCTGCCATTCGTTTAACAGCAGCGCCGGAAACTGATGGTATTGAACTGATTCAACCTGCCCGTCCTTGCCGTAGACCACTAACTCGGGATAGACTTTAGCGACTTCTTCTCCGATTAGACCGTATTGCAGCGGCTTGTTCCCGCCGTTGGTCGCCTGCTTATAGCGGAACGTCACGGGGCGAAGTTGCATAAGCGCATCACTGGTTCCAGCCATATCATGAATATCTTCCTTGTAACGCTCGGACGATGGAACGATACCAAGTTGGCCGTTAGGGTCGATCAAAACGACTGATCCGGTGCCTAAAGCGTTGCTGATACCAGCAATAAAGGTACGGGTCTGGTTGCTGTTGTCTCCAATGCGGATGACGTTTGAATCGATGCTTGTACCCTGATTGCCGATCTCAATATTGAAGCTGCCGTTCGTTAAATTTACGCCGCCGTTTACACCGATTCCAATATTATTGGATCCCCCGGTGTTTTGAAACAGAGCCGAACTTCCTAGAGCAGTGTTGAAGCTTCCAATACTATTCAGAAGGGCGAGCGCACCGATGGCAGTGTTTCCGATGGCCGTCTGGCTTATTGTAAGCGCCCCTGAGCCGATGGCGGTATTGTTACTTCCAGTAAGGTTCCCCTTAAGCGCTTCGCCCCCGAAGGCTGAGTTGTTCGATCCAGTGACATTTGATCCCAGTGCTGAAGCCCCAAATGCGTTATTAAAGTGTCCAGAAGTGTTGCTTTGAAGTGCTGACGCACCTGTGGCAGTGTTGTTACTTCCTTCTGTATTTAAACAAAGCGCTCTAAACCCTATGGCAGTATCTGCGCTTCCCGTTGTGTTAGAGGAAAGGCTTCCACTGCCTATCACAGTGTTAATCGCCTGCGGCGTTTGTGGTAAGAAGTATCCGTTAATGTCCAGGATTACATCCGTGCTGTTTGTCACATACACATCCACTGCTCCATTGGTGCCAGCCGGAATAATGGCGGCATTGGCAACAATTTGGCCGCTGGGCGAGTTCAGCGTTGAAACGTTCGGTTGTTGTTGACCGGTCGGCCACATAGTAAGAAAGTCCAGCGGCCCTTTAGGCACGACTGTGACATTCAAGGAATAGGCAGCGGCATTCGTCGGAATGCCGCAAGTACCGGAGGGGATCGGAAAGCTGCGCGTAGAGCCCGCCGTCATATATGAGCCGAATGCGCCCGCCGGGTTGCGTGTGTCAGCTACACGGCAAGGCATTACAGAAACAAAGTTTTGAGGAGATTGACCCCAAACAGAAATAGAACAGAACAACCCTACTGTGGCGATAGCAGCAACTAAGCCAAATCGAGACATATAACAACGCTCCTTTAAGCTTCAGGGAAAATCAATCAGCCATACTCCTTGTGGAGTTGGAAAGCAAGACTTATGGTGTGGAGTCGAGACCGGCTTCCGAGTACATGAATCGCCCTGGCAGGAAGGAATCCTTTGGCTTTCATGTGGTCTGTGCCTCCTCCATCACAGCGCCCTCGCCAGCAGACTTGGCTCCGTGATTTCAGAAATAGCAAAAATTAGAGTATAAATCAATATCAGTTGAAAATGTTTTATTCGGTTCTCAGTGCCGCACGACGATAAGAGCCGATTTCAGAGCCAAGCAACCGCTAGGCTAAGGGCGGCGACCATGGCCGTGGCGGCTGGATACGCTTGTAGCTTCTTATTGACTTTGTGCTTTAAGAGCAGCCCAGCTTTGCAGCAGCTTCGCCAAGGCTGCGCGCCGGTCCGCAACAGCGGCTATCGCCTGGGACGTTGGCGCTACATCAGCCTCCTGCAAGCCTTGCAAAAGAGACGTAAGCGTGCCATTAATGCTCGAAATTGTGTCTGGACCCGCTGCTCCCCGGCGTGCACCACGGCCTTCCGCTTCGCCTTGTAAGGCCAGCGCTTTCCCATCCAGGTCCGCCATGCCTCCGGCCGTAGCGCCCCCGGCACTTTGCATATGCTGCCGCAATTGCGCGCGAAACGCCCGGATCTCTTCAAGCGCATTCGTACTGGCAAGAAGATCATCGTAAATCTGCTTTGAAAGCGTAAATTGCTGTGACAAACCTTTCGTGGATGTGCGGACGCGCGGGTCCATTTTGACCGTCAGGGAGCGCGTATAAGATTGCCCACCGGCAGTTAATTTAACGATATAGGAGCCCGGCATTACCCACGGTGCATCCGCCTGGGGAGGCGTATCCTCGAACACAGCCTGCATGGGATAATCCACATGCTTGACCGGCAAAGGCGTATAGTGCATGTCCCATAAAAAGCGATGTAGGCCGGGCTCATTCGAAAGATGCTCGGGAGGCCGCAACCAATACCGGGGTATGGCGAGATGAGGGTCGACTGGGGGCGCCGGATCGCTGCTGGAGTATCTTCTGATTAAATGATCTAACGAATCAAAGATCTCCAGTTTTACATTACTGTCAGCCCCGTTTCCGATCAGGTAATCAATCACAGCGCCATCCGGCGGGTTCTTGCCGGCGGGTACATCCGGTGGCAGCGGCGTATCCGTGTTCGTGTTCCAGCGGACCCGAATCGCCGTTTGCGGCTGAAATAAATGAGCCTGTGTATTAACAACAGAGCCGCTTAACTCCCGGAGCGGCTCGATATCATCCAGAATCCAGAAGCCGCGTCCATGTGTGGCAGCAATTAAATCATCATCCTTAATCAGCAGATCGCGTATCGACGTCGCCGGCATGTTCACACGCAGCGATTGCCAATGATCGCCATTATCAAAAGACACATACACGGCCCGTTCGCTGCCCGCGAACAGCAAGCCCTCACGTCTCGGATCTTCCCGCACCACATTAATAGCGGCACCGTCCGGTATGCCTTCCACAATCTCTTTCCAGGTCCTGCCGCCATCGCCCGTCCGGTAAATATGCGGACGAAGATCGTCCAACCGGAAAGTGTTCACCGCTACGTAAGCCGCACCGCGACGGAAATGTCCCGCGTCGATAATTGACACCTTGGCCCAGGGGATCAGCGCTGAGGGCGTGACATTCTTCCAGGTCGCTCCGCCATCGGTTGTGACATGGACTAGGCCATCGTCTGTTCCTGCCCAGATTGTGTTGATGTCCAGCGGTGAGGGCGCAATTGCATAAATGACGCCGCGCTGCGTCGGTTGAGCAGTGGGTGCATTTCGATATTTGCCGACGCTTTCCGGCACCGGCCACGTTTTCCGTGTCAGGTCGGGGCTGATTTGCTGCCAATTTTGACCGTCGTTCCGTGTCTTCCAAAGCGTGTTCCCGGCGAAGTAAAGCGTGTGCGGATCAATCGCCGAAAAGGCGAGCGGCGCAGTGCGAAGCACCCGGAAGTCCGCTGTCCGAACAGGTTTGGGGCCGACATTCTGTACCTGACCCGTCCGCCGGTCGTAGCGGGTCACCTTGCCGCCGTAGATAATGTCCGGGTCCAACGGATCCGGCACGGCGTTCCCATACTCTTCCACTCCCACGGGATGCCAATCGCGAAACGTAATCTCGCCATCCGATCCGCGCGTCAGAACGCAAGCCGATCCGCTCTCCTGCTGGCCGCTGCACACGCGGTAGGGAAAAGCATTGTCCGCCGACACATGGTACATTTGCGCCGTAGGCTGGTTGTACCAATCCGTCCAGGTTTCGCCGCCATTTACGGTGACAATTGCACCCTGATCGCTCACTACCAGCATGACCTCCGGGTGGTTCGGATTAATCCAGATGCCCTGATAATCATCCCCGCCCGGCGCTCCCCGGATGCCCGTCCACGTTTTTCCGCCGTCGACCGACTTCCAGGTGACCACGCTTGCACTGTAGACAATTTCGGGATTCTTCGGATCCACAACCGGAACCGGCAGGTCGCCTCCTCCAATGCGGGCCGCGGGCCGTGTGTCGTCCGTGGTTTTTGACCAGTTCTCCCCAGCGTCATCAGACCGGTAGATGCCAGTCCCGCCTGATGTGGCAATGGCTACGAAGAGCCGCTCCGGCCGGCTGGGCGCAATGGCGATATTGGCTTGAATCACGCCTTCAGGCGGCAAGCCTTTGGTCAAGGGCTGCCAATGGCTTCCTCCATCAGTTGATTTATAGATACCGCCGCCGCTGCCGCTCCAGGCGGCATTTTCCCACGGACCCTGCCGCGCTTCCCACAAGGACGCGTAAACGACGTTCGGATTTCCAGTGTCGATCTTCACATCGTTGGCGCCTGTGTTCTCGTCTTTGTAGAGAACTTTTTCGAAAGTTTGACCACCGTCCGTGGAGCGGAAAAGGCCGCGCTCCCCGTTCGGCCCGTAAGGATGTCCGAGCACAGCCACAAACAACCGGTTCGGATCGCGCGGATCAACCGCGATTTGCGGGATCTGCTGGCCTTCGCGCAGCCCCAGGTGCGTCCAGGTCTCGCCGCCGTCCGTTGACTTGTAAATACCGTCGCCGGTTGAAAGGTCAGGCCGTTGCAGCCCCTCCCCACTGCCCACATAGATCACGCGGGGATCGGAAGCGGCAACCGCGATAGCGCCCACTGACCCTGTGTCTTCACCATCAAAGATTGGGTTCCAGGTATGCCCATAATCGTTCGTCTTCCACACGCCGCCATTGACCTGAGCAATAAAGAAAGTATTCGCCTGGCTTGGAACGCCTGCCAGCGCCCTCGTGCGGCCTCCACGGAAAGGCCCGATATTGCGCCATCGCAGGTCCAGAAACAATTTAGGGTCATAACCCTCGGCGGCAGAAGCAAAGGCTGCCCCCAGAACAGTAAGCAAAGAAAGAGCGGAAAAAACACGAATGCGGGAAAGCTTCATTTCTATCCTGTTTTAGAACGTTTTATCAGTAAAGCGGGCGTCCGCCGTTCGGACGATAGGCCGGGAGTTCGTCAGCGTGCGCTTTACGCCAATCCTCTTCCGAGATGAAACGGATCGGGTCGAGCCGTTTGACTTGTAGCTGATTGTTCAAATCCGTAACACCTGATCCGGCGAGCGACTGGATCTTGCGAATGACATCTTCGAGTTCGCGGCCAAGCGCGTCAGCACGCTCCACCTGCGACGCAGTGGGCCGGCCCTCATAAGAACTCACATCGCCATACAGCCCGGCAATGAGTTCGCGGAGCCGCTCCTCTCCCGTGATCGCGCCGCCTTCCTTCGTGGCGACTACTTCCGTCCGAATGGCGTCGGCGGAGCGGGCCAACTCCGTCAAGTGCAGCTTGAGCGCGTTGTCATTCACGCGGGCGGCGCGGGCAGTAGCTTGATCGCGCAGACCGGCAACCGCATCTACCGCCCAACTCATCCTGTTCAGGAGCGCCGCAATGCGTGTGGAAAGCTCAAACTGCGCTTTCCGGTCCTCCAGGGTGTAGGGCGCACGGGGGTCCATCACGACATCGAGCTTGGTGGTGTACACCTTGTCGTTTTTGGTCATCTTTACCGTGTAAGTTCCGGGAAGCACGCGTGGTCCGGTAGCGGCGCCAAAGGCCGCTGTGGCGGCTGGAGGCACCTTGGGCGGCTTGAGATGCATAGACCAGCGTGCCTGATTCAAGCCGCGCCGTTTACTGCCCGGAACCGTGTCGACAAGATTACCGGCGCTGTCCAAAATCTCGATCTTGAGGTCGCCGAAGATGTGGCGCGTTCGCTGGTAGTAATCGATAGATGCGGCGGTTGGCCGCGACGGTCCCCGGAATGTAGAATCGCCCTCGTTCCAGCCGCCAAAAGTTTCCATGTATTGTACGACCGGGCGTGGGGGTATGAACTGCGCGTCGTTCGTCATCAGGTCCAGGCGGAGCGCGCGCAGAGGTGAGATGTTATCAATGATCCAGATGCCGCGTCCGTGGGTGGCGAGCACAAGATCGGACGTGCGTGGATGGACGACGATGTCGCGCACGGCGACCGACGCCGGGAAGTCGGTGCCGCGATAGGCTGCCCATTGACGCCCGCCATCGACGCTGATCCAGAGTCCGAATTCGGTGCCCAGAAAGAGCAACTGCGGGTTGACGGTATCCTCCTTAATGACGTGAGCGTAGCCGCGCACGCCGGAAGCTTCGGGCGTCAGCGGGGTCCAGGTCCGTCCATAGTCAGTAGTGCGGTAAAGGTACGGTTTCATATCGCCATACATGTGGCGGTCAAAGGTGGCGTAGGCGGTTGCGGCGTCGTGTCGGCTCGCCTCGAGCCAGGATACCCAGGGCGCATCCCCTACGCCGGAAACATTTTTCGCAACGTTCGTCCAGGTCTTGCCTGCATCGCGCGTGAGCTGCACGTTGCCGTCGTCCGTGCCAACCCAGAGCAGGCTGGCCTCCTTGGGCGACTCGGAGATTGAGTAGATGGTGGTGTGCATCTCGGCTGCGGAATTGTCGACCGTGATGCCGCCCGACTCCTCCTGTTTTTGCTTCTCGGGATTGTTGGTGGTCAAGTCGGGAGAGATGCGGTCCCAGGACTGGCCGTGGTCGCGAGAGCGGAAAA
>JAFAZU010000549.1 GCA_019239585.1 Acidobacteriaceae bacterium | reverse complement strand
AGATTCCAGTCCCAAGTACCACGCACGATCATGCACTTTACGTCTGTGATTTTGATCTTGCCCCCGAGTGCGGCAGACCTTTCTGCGTAAGGGCGCGGGAAAGCTCTCCGTGCCGTTAACAGGTGAGAGGCGGCGAGCGCCGCTGTTTGTAAAAAGGATCTTCTTGAGTGATTTTGCATGGAGTTTGCCTCCGAGGAGTAATCTTACACATAGAAAGTTATGAAAATTTGGAAGAGTTTTGTTTTTGTGGCTGGAACGGCTGCATTCTCTCTTTTTGCTTGGCTACCGGGACACGTCCAGGCGGAAAGCGGAACCGATGACGTGATGACCGGGTTCCGGCAAGTCGAAGCGGCTTCGGTTGCCGATGCCATGGAGCAACTGTATGGCAAAAAGATGTATATGTCGCACGATATGCGGCCTTTGTTTACGACGAAGTTTGCCGGTCCTGCGGTGACGGTTCAACTGCGGAAAGAAGAGCACACGGAGGGATCAAAGGCGCTCTCCGGCATGATGGATGTCATTGATGAAGCAGCGCCCGGTTCCGTCTATGTCATGGTGCTGGAGGATGGACTGGATTATGCAGGTCTAGGCGGCTTAATGAGCACCGCCATGAAGTACCGGGGTTTGGCGGGAGCAGTTGTGGATGGCGGAGTGCGCGACACGCCGCAAGTTACAAAATTACAATTCCCCGTGTTTAGCCGTGGTGTTGTTCCTTCCACAACGGTGAACCACTTTCGCGTAACGGGCAAGAACGTGCCGGTCACTTGCGCGGGAGTACCCGTGCGCGCTTCCGATATCATCGTGGCCGATATGGACGGGGTGGTGGTTGTACCGCGTGAGAGGGCCGCCGAAGTTTTGAAAAAAGCCCAGCAGCTTGATGAAACCGAGCACAGCATGTATCCGTTCATTGAAAGATATAAGTCGATTCGTGAGGCGGTAGCAAAGTTCGGGCGGCTATAGCAAAGATACTTAGCTGCTGAAGATTTGCCGATGCCGTACCCACCCGTGTTTACATTACTGTTGCGAACTGGGCGAATGCTCTCTTCGCAAAAGTTTTGTTTTGTCTGTGAAGCAGCAAACGTCTAATGATTGCTAAATGAATGCAGATCGGTGTGAACTCTGCAAGCGGGCTGATACGGAACTGACCCGGCATCACCTGATTCCACGAGCCCGGCACAGAAAGGGTGAGATTCGCCGCACTTTCGATAAAGCTGAATTGACGGGCCGACTTGCGATGCTGTGCCGGGCATGCCATAAGTTTGTACATACGGTTCTGAGCGAACGGCAGCTCGCGGACGAGTACAACACGGTTCATCAGCTCTTGACACATCCGGAGATTGCTAAATTTGTCCGCTGGATTGCAAAGCGGCCCCCTGGTCTTCGCGTGAGTTCACGCAAACGCCGCGCCTGATTTCTTACAGACTAGGCAGACTGACCGCAAGCTCTGTGAAACGGCTTTACCCTCGTTTCAGTCCTATAGGGAGACCATGAGCGGCTTGGACGTCTGTTCCAGGATCGGTCATACTACAAGTAGGGATTGCATCGCAGGCTCCTGATCAGGGTGCAGATCGTTTCTAGAATTTCAGGAACATGCGAGAACCGATCTAAATTTGTATCGAAGGGAAGGAACACAGTGGCACAAACTCTATTACAGCAGCTTCGAGAAATGACGGTTGTCGTGGCTGATACCGGAGATATTCAAGCAATTGAGCACTACAAACCGCAAGACGCAACAACCAACCCGTCCCTGATTACGGCTGCGGCGCAGATGCCGCAATTTAACCAGATCGTCGAAGGCGTTTTGACGCAGGCCAGGCAAGAGTTGGGCAACAATGCGAAAGATCAGGATGTCGCCAACCTTGCTTTTCAACGTCTGGCAATTGCGTTTGGGAAGAAGATCCTGAACGTAATTAAAGGCCGTGTGTCGACCGAGGTCGATGCGCGCATCTCCTATGACACGGACGCCACCATCAAGATGGCTCATTCCATTATTGAGCAATACGAAAAGGCCGGCATTTCGCGGGAGCGGATTTTGATTAAGATCGCCTCTACGTGGAAAGGAATCAAGGCAGCCGAACAATTGGAGAAGGAAGGCATTCACTGCAATTTGACCCTACTGTTCGGCATGCATCAGGCGGTGGCCTGCGCCGATGCGGGCGTCACGCTGATTTCGCCGTTTGTGGGCCGTATTCTGGATTGGTATAAAAAGGACACGGGCAAGGATTACCAGGGAGCAGATGACCCCGGCGTTCAGTCTGTGACCAGAATTTACAACTACTACAAAAAGTTCGGTTATAAGACGCAGGTCATGGGCGCGAGCTTCCGCAACATTGGCGAGATTAAGGAATTGGCAGGTTGCGATCTTCTGACGATTTCTCCCAATCTGTTGAAGGAACTCGATGCTACTGAAGGCGAGCTACCGCGTAAACTTGACCCGGAAAAGGCCAAGAACATGAGCATCGAAAAGATCCCGATGGATGAGAATACTTTCGAGCAGATGCACAAAGCGGACCGGATGGCGTCCGATAAGCTTACTGAAGGCATTAAGGGATTCAGCGACGCGCTGGTCTCTTTAGAAAAACTGCTTTCCGATCGTTTAGCTGCCCTTGGAGCCAGCAAACAAGAGCCGGAACTGGCACACCATTAAAGCCGTACGTCCAAAGCTCACAGAGGAGCGGTTTCAGAGTACAGACTCTGAAACCGCTCCTTTCTTTTTGTCTTTCTATGTCTTGCGATAGCATTCTGTAGCGGGGAAAAATAACTGAACCATTCTGAGAGAACAAACCGGCGCTGGCGTATTGCGGTTCTGCTGGGCGTCGGCATATTAATTAATTACCTTGACCGGGTCAACTTATCAGTTGCTCACGAAGCTTTACGCGATGAGTTTGGGATTTCAAACGAAACTTTCGGTTACTTGTCGAGCGCTTATGTCTGGACGTATGCGGTTCTGCAACTGCCCATGGGCGTGCTGCTCGACCGGTTTGGCGTGCCGACCCTCGGGCGTATCAGTGCGCTGCTCTGGTCCGTTGCTTCGTTTGCCAGCGCGGGAGCTACCGGAGTGGGCAGCTTTTTTGCAACCCGCCTTTTACTCGGCATTGGCGAAGCGCCGACCTTTCCCGCCAGCGCCAAGGCTGTTAGGGCCTGGTTCCCCCGTCACGAACGAAGCCTGGCTACCTCTGCCTTTGATGGGGCCTCAAAACTTGCCTCTGCGATCGGCGTGCCGCTGATCGGGATTTTGATTGTCCATATAGGCTGGCGTTTGAGTTTTGCCTTTACCGGTCTGATTAGCTTTTTCTTTTTCTTGGCCTTCTATTTCCTTTACAAAGACCCTGAAAATGATCCCAAACTGTCCCACAGCGAACGGCATTATATCTCGAAGGATCATGAAGACGAGCCAACTCAAGGCGGCCGGAGCGCCTCATTAGGCTATTTGCTCGGGCAACGGAAGGTGCTTGGACTGACGCTGGGATTCTTTGCTTATAACTACTGTTTCTACATCTTCCTGACCTGGCTGCCCAGCTATTTTTCAGGAGTGTTCCACATCGATTTGCAGCACTCCGCATTGTTTACCAGCGTGCCCTGGTTTGTCGCCGCATTCATGGATTTCGTGATTGGCGGCTGGCTGGTTGATACGCTGATCCGGCGTGGGCATCGGGAAACCCTGGTGCGCCAAAGTGTGTTGGTGGGAGGCACAGCCTTAGGGCTTGCCATCATCGGCGTGATTTTCTCCCACGATCTGGTGACTGCTGTTTTCTGGATCAGCGTCTCTCTCGGGGGGCTCTCGGCTGCGGCGCCGGTCGGCTGGTCAGTGCCTGGGCTGATTGCGCCCCGGAACAGCGTGGGAAAGGTCGGCGGTATTTTAAATACCGGAAATCAGATCGCGGGAATTATTGCACCGACTGCCACAGGGTATCTTGCCGGCCCAACGAACGCCCACTTCGGGCGCGCTTTTGC
>JAFAZU010000331.1 GCA_019239585.1 Acidobacteriaceae bacterium | reverse complement strand
TCAATCCAGTCCTGTCTGGGCGGCACAAAGAAGTCAATACCTACAGTATCCTCTAACGCTGTTGCAGCGTGTGGAAGGTGAGGCGGAATGCAGAGAAACTCGCCGCTGCGAACGGTGATTTCCTTTCCGTCCAGGTTAAACCGCATCGATCCTGATTGAATGAAGCTGACTTGCTCATTATGGTGACTGTGCATGGGAACTACGCAGTCCCTTTTGAGTATGATACGGGCAATCATCGTTTGCGTGCCGACCACCAATTGGCGCTCAAATAAGCTGTTTACGGACTCAACCGGAATTTCATCCCAGCGGACGTGTTTTGCTTCGCTCATTCTTTACTGATATTACATCCCTTTATACATTCCGCCGTCAACTAACAGGGTCTGACCGGTGATAAAAGAGGCTCGTTCGGAGGCGAGCCAGACCACAGCGTCCGCAATATCTTCCGGTTTGCCCAGTCTGCCGACCGGAATTTGGTCAATCCAAGCTTGCTCAACATCCACTTCGGTGCGGCCCGTAGAGGAAGCGATCCGGGAGGAAAGGTCTTTGAGCCGGCCCGTAGCGGTATAGCCAGGGCCGACATTGTTGACTGTGATGCCATCCTTAGCAAATTCATTGGATAGAGTGCGGATCAGTCCGAGAATACCGGTGCGGATCGTGTTCGATAGCACAAGCTGCGGCAAGGGCTGACGCACGGCCATCGAACTGATGGTAACGATGCGTCCCCAGCGCTCCCGCTGCATGAATGGAATCACGGCGCGGGCAAAAACAACAGCGCTGTGGAGATTAAGCGCAAAGGCATCGTCCCAATCGGCGTCGGTAGTTTGCAGAAAATCCTTGGCGGGCGGGCCGCCTGCATTGGTCACGCAAATGTCGACGCTGCCGAGCACGTTGTGAACATTCCCAACAAAAGCCTCGACGGCTCCGGCATCACGAACATCGAAAGCCCCGGTGTGTACCTGTACCTTGTGCTGTCGGCGGATCTCTGACGCTAGGGCGTCTAAGGATTGCCCATTACGGGCGCATAGAGCGAGATGCGCCCCTTCCGCCGCGAAAGCCAACGCGATAGCGCGGCCAAGACCCTGACTTGACCCGGAGACCAGGGCAACCCGGTTTTTGAGACCTGTTTCCATAACTGATAAAAGCTGCGGATTTATGCTAACACTTTCGTTCACTAAAGCGGGTTCATGACAGAATGTAGCGATGGCGACAACAAACCAGACAGACAATCAGGCGCAGGTGTTTGAGGCATTGAAGGCGGTGTTGCAGCCTTTTGCCAGTGAGCTAACAGTAAAGGACAACACAGAGACGAACTACTACCTGGAAACGAAAAGCCGGAGCTACAAGGGGAAGCCGATGTTCTTCGGCGCTGTAATGCGCAAGAGTTATGTCAGCTACCATTTAATGCCGCTATATTGGAACCCTGAACTGCTCGATAACATCTCGCCAGAGTTGAAGAAAAGAATGCAGGGGAAATCCTGCTTTAATTTCAAAAGGGTTGAGCCTGATCTATTTGCCGAGCTGAAGAAACTGACGGAGGCAGGTTTGGCGGAGTACAAGAAAGCGAAATTTTTGTGAAGTTGCGAGTATCGAACTACTTCGAGGTAGTCTTCGCTGCTTCCAAAATTTGAAGTGCCTGTTTCTTGAGATTATCCACCTTTGGGTCGCTCTGCACAGGGCAATTAAGGTCGGGCGACCGGTCCCCGTTCAGTTCGATAAACAGACGAGAGCCAAAAGAGATGCTCTTCATACAATGTGCGGCAGGTAGGGCGTGCAGCGGAGCGGCGGACTGCAGGGCGCGTATGAAGTCCTTACAAAGGCGATTGTTCAACTGAACGGCATGAGGAGTTATACCTTGAGATTGGACCTGCGCGCGCCCGCTTGCGTCGAGAGTGATTTGCAGACCGGGGCGATTCGTTGATCCGGTATCAATAACCGTAACAAGTAGTCCAACCAGGAGCGGCATCATATCACTGCTTTTGACGCATCTCTTCCTTGCGCATGGGCATAGAATCAATAAGCTTGAAGACCTCCTCGGGGTCCGTAGGCTGCGAGCGCTTCAGCTTTTGAGAGCCGTCCTTGCCGACCAGAACTACGGCAAATGAGTCTGCCTTGACGTGAAATCTACCGCGCAGTTGTTCGTCGGCTTGTGAAGAGCCGGTAATCTCGAATACCTTCAGATCGCGCTCCTCTAAGCCAGCGGAATGGCTGTCCAGCATCTGTTTTTGTTGGATGATCTGATCATTGTTCGTGCTGGGAGCGAACAGGAGCAGTACCCGGTTGTTCCAACGTAGCGCATTGAGATCAGGGGTTTGAAACATGACGGCTGTAACAAATAATCCGATTGTCAGCAGAAGCATCAACATAGGTTAAAAGCGAAGGGGGAACCTTTCGGCTCCCCCTCGTCGCGTCGATCATAATCGACCCTGGAGTTATGACTAATTGGTCCCCTTCTAATCGGGGTACCTTTAGTATACCCCAGGCGGGTTGCTGACCTTTTCGGCAATAGATTTTGCCTGAACAAATTGCAGCAGGTAGTCCGGCCCGCCTGCCTTTGAATCGGTACCGGACATATTGAATCCGCCAAAGGGATGCGCGCCGACCATTGCGCCCGTGCATTTCCGGTTCAGGTAGAGATTACCGACAAAGAACTGGCGTTTTGCTTTGTCCAACTTGGTTGGGTTGGTGCTGAATACCGCGCCTGTCAGGCCATACTCGGAATCATTGGCGAGTTGCAGGGCGTGATCGAAATCTCTTGCTTTTGTTATCGCGAGAACGGGTCCGAAAATCTCTTCCTGGAAAATGCGGGCTTGGGAGCCAACATCAGCGATAACCGTTGGTTTGATAAAGTAACCATCGCCTTTGGCCTCCTCGCCGCCGGCAATTAGCCGTCCTTCGCTCTTGCCAAGTTCAATGTACTTCAGGATGCTCTCCTTGGCGCGGCTGTTAATGACCGGACCCATATAGTTGTTAATCTCATCGGACGGCCCGACGGTCAACGCTTCAGCTTTCACTTTAAGTTTGTTCAGAAACTCATCGTAAATGGATTCGTCAACAATGGCGCGGGAGCAGGCTGAACACTTCTGGCCCTGGTATCCGAAAGCTGAGTAGAGAACCCCGAGAACGGCTTGGTCGATATCGGTTTCACGATCCACGATAATCGCATCCTTGCCTCCCATTTCCGCTACCACGCGCTTAATCCAAAGCTGTCCTTTAGGAGTTTTGGCCGCCAGCTCATTAATGTGCAGGCCTACATCGCGGGAGCCGGTGAAGGATACAAAGCGAGTCTTGGGGTGCGAAACCAGAATATCGCCAATTATGCCCCCGCTGCCGGTCAGGAGAGAAAAAGATTGAGGAGGAAATCCCGCTTGGAGCAGGACTTCCGCAAACTTCGCCGCGATAGTTGGCGTATCGCTCGAAGGCTTTATCACAACCGTGTTGCCGACGACTAAGGCTGCGGTGGCCATGCCGACCAGGATGGCGAGCGGGAAATTCCAGGGCGGAATAATGACGCCCACGCCAAGCGGCAGGTAAACCATTTCGTCGCGTTCGCCGGAAAGCTGAACAACCGGCTCGGGATTTGCCAGCTTCAGCGCCTGCCGGGCGTAGTAGTTGCAGAAGTCAATCGCTTCGGAAACGTCGCCTTCCGCCTCGATCCAGGTTTTGCCGGCTTCGTAGACAAGCCAGGCGTCAAATTCGTATTTGCGCTCACGAATGATCTCCGCAACGCGGAAGAGCATAGCAGCTCGACTTTCGGCAGGCACTTCGGCCCAAGTTGGAAAATAGGCCGCAGCGCGTTCAACGGCGTCCCGAGCATCCTGCTCTGAGCCTTTCTGGTGAATACCGACGATTTCAGAGGGCCGGGACGGATTAACTGATTGTAGTTTCGACTCTGACTTGCGGCGCTCACCGGCAATCAGCAGATCATATTCTTTGCCAAATTCACCGCGAACTTTTGTCAAAGCATTACGCATTCGCTCGGCATTTTGAGGCTGTTGAAAGTCCGTGTAAGGCTCGTTGACAAATGGAGCTATGTGAAGGGGCGGGGCGGCAAGTGCGGACATAATGGTTTGATGCAAAGGATGTATCGCTAGAAGCGGTCTTCTACTCTTTTTTCGGCAATTTGATTTATCTTTTCCAGCAGCTTAGCTGTGTCTTCCGCAATTCCCCGTCCTTGCTCGAAAAGTTCGCGGCCTTTTGCAATGATGTCCTGGCTTGACCCCAATAGGGATCTGCCGCCTTCTCCGGCTTGCTCGATCAGTTTCTGCCGGGTGCGCGACCCGGCGTCGGGCGCCAGTAATAAAGCGACAACCGCGCCGAGCACAACCCCGCCTGCCAGCCAGGCCAGCATCTCCAAATTCCGTTCTCTATCCATGTTTGTTCTCCGTCTGATTTCAATTCTTATTCTATGCGGGAGGACAAACGTAAGCTGCTATGCTGCATCACTGACCGATGCGGGCGGCGAACACGACAACATGGCCGCTGGGATCGAATACGCCGATTTCGCGCATGCCATAAAAGGCAACTCGTTCGGACATGGCAAGAGGGTAATTTCCTAACCGCTTCAGCACATCTTCAAAATCGTCTACTTCTATGAAGAGCGCCGCTTGGTTGATTCCGCTGCTCGGAGCGAATTGCGGCGTGTCCTTTTGCACGCTCGCTACGGTTTGGAGCATCAACTCCGCTCCATTG
>JAFAZU010000292.1 GCA_019239585.1 Acidobacteriaceae bacterium | reverse complement strand
GCCGCATCGGCAGAAATCTTATTACCAATCCCCAAGGAAATAGAACCAGTAAACGCAGGCCAATTTGCCGGAATTGTATTCCCGAGTATACCTGCCGTCGCAGAAGAGCAGGCGGCGGATGTGGCGGCGTACACAACATTACCGCGTAGCTGGTCGGAGCGTTGCTGAGGGTAGGCGCAGTGCCGGGGGTAGGGTTATAGACTGAGCTGCTATTGGCATCCGTCGTGAAAATGTTGCAAGGCGCTCCGGTACAGGCACCGCTTACACCCGGCGGCAAAGCGATATTCAACTGCCCTGAAAAATCAAAGTAGTTATAAATACGCTGTTGTGTTGACGGCGCTCCGGTCAGCGTGACCGTGACTTGATTAGACAAGGAACCGCGTCCCGCTCCGAACGAAACAGAGCCGGGTTCAATATAGTAGGTAGTTGCGCCAAAACAAGCATTGGCGGCTAACAGCAGGTATAAAGTAATTCTTTTCACGTCTTCTCCTTACTGATGGGTATTCAACCCGACACTGTTTGCTCTAAATAAGTGCATGTCTCTGATGTCGCTATCGACAATGCCGACATTCATCCCGTCCCAGTTCAGCATTCGATAAACGCGGAACGGCGTAGGATACCCGTGTATATAACAACGGTCAAAAATAATGTTTTGACTCTCGGTCGAAATCTGAATCAACTGAACTCCCGGAGGCGGGTCAGCGGTCGTAGCGGCTTGGGGATAAGGCTGATAAGTAAACTCAATCCCCACGAAACGAAGGTTAGCGATTAAGAACTGATTTGCCCCGTCACCTCCGTCGCCGCCAGCGGTGTTAAACATAATGTTCGGCGTATAAACGGCACCTAGCAAAGAGTTAGGAGCCTGTATTTTAGCCATTAACGGTGCCCAGTTCGGATTCACCCGAACATGCTCCGGCACAAACTGAGCGTCAGGGGTTGAAGTTCTCACAATCACCCACTTCAGCTTTCGAGGCCAGGGAGCATACAGGATATTTCCCGATCCCTGATCGGTGAAGCTCCACAAGTGCGGACAAGTGTTACCCTCGTACGTTTCATCCTGACAAGTGGCCCCGTAGGGAGCGCCGTAGTACACCTGAAAAGTATCCTTGTCGATGACGTGAACCCAATAAAGATGCCCAATGATAATCGGCCCTTGCGTCGCATCATTAGGGTTCTGTCCTGGAATCCCCCCTGGATACGAGCCATTTCCGGGTTGTTTACTCCAGACGATCTGATCTCCTTCGTTAAAACCGTGATTAGGAGAGGTAATCGTATGAGCAGATACATTGAACGCGGGGGAATTTAACACCACCACGTCAGGCGCTAAGGCAGAGGGCCTTAATTTACCTGTGCAAACAGAGCCGGCCGGTAGATTAATAATCGTCCCGGTTGTGTTTAAATTTGGAATGGCCGCGTTGATTGCATTCTCCAATCCGCTGCAATCATCGTTCGACGGGACATTGACAACCGTGTACCCCGTGGTATCCGGATAGTCTGTATTGAACCTTTTCGGGGGAATAGGTGAAACTGGATGAGCGGCTGGAAGAGGAGCTGTAGTAAAGGTACCCCCTACGCCGCTTGACCAGTTCTGACCGTCAGATGATCCTTCCGGGCAAACATCGTAAGTTGTACTCGGAAGCAGGCCCCCTGCAACCGTGCTGTAGTTCTGTAATTTGTTGCTGCCGTCGCCGGTGCTAACGTAGCCGCCGGTACCGTTTTCGCAAGTTCCAGGCGAGGCGATTGTTCTTAGTCGCCAGAAGTTCCAAGCGCCAACAGTCGAAGAAGGGGGAACAGCTTGCCATTTTACGCGCGCGCTGGAATGCGAAATGAGATCCATCGTGACACTACCGGGAACCACGGCAGGCACTTGCCCCAAAGCGCTCATAGCCATAAGGAAGAAAATAGGTTTTTTCACTTTGATCTATTCAGCATCTTATGGCGGGCTGTTGCCCAACCTCCTAAAAATCTACATAAGTTTTTGCAAACAAAGAATCTCAAATTGAAAAGAACCCTGGTACTGGGATTTGAGCTCTCCAAACAACAGCACGCAAAGCGCTTCTCAAGAACCTAGAAAATGGAGCCGGAAGCGTTCGGTCACTGGCTCCCAGCGCAAGCCGCTCAAAGGATCGTTCCTGGCAAGTACGAGGTTAGGTACTCGCAGCAACTACAGCTACGGTGGCTGCGGCTGCATCCGACTCGCGTTTCCACAGGAGGACAGCGAGCCAAAGCACAAAAACTTGCACGGCTAAAGGCATCTGATCGGGCAACTCCGCCTGGGCCTGACGCGTAAACGGACCAGCGGGCGTGATAGTGCCCATTTCATGGCTGTCATCCCGGAGCACCAACCGACGGGTGCAGAATGAGGCAGCCTGGAGGGTGCAGCTCCCGGAAGGCATTCCGTACTGTATGGTGAAGGAACGCCTTCCGAGACTGGGCCTGACAGCCTGCGCAATGCGTACGTTGTCGGTTGACTCCAGAATGTATGTTCCCTTTAAAAGCGAAGTGCGGCGGACCTGGTAAGCGGTCCCAGCAACATCGACTGTTCCGTTCTCCCGCCAGCAGGAGATCCCGATTTGAGCAATTGCTGATTCTTCCCGCACTACATCGAAGTTCCACGACCACCAGCTGTGCGGTATCAGATCGAGTCGGCTCATAAATCAGTTCCTTCTTTCAGAACTCAAACCGCGCTCCTAACTGTATAATCCGAGGCTGATAGCCGAAGTGACGCGGCCAAAGTTCACAGTATCTGTCAAGTTATTAATGACGCTCTGGAGATTGACTTTGTTCAGAGCATTTACGACTTCAAAGCGGCGTGCCGGATCCCGCCTCGTGGGTTCTGTTGTTTGTTTTCCCGAGCGTTATGGCGATCTAGCTCTACCTTTGCACTCGCCTTAAGTAGCGGCGCAGAAATTGCTCCGGCCACGTTCATGAAGCATGTCTTAGCTTCGGCCCGGAACGTGAATCGGATCTATTTCCGTGATGAGTCTAATCGAGCTTCTCGAATTGGAGGCGCGGGGCGGGATCGAACCGCCGAATAAAGGTTTTGCAGACCTTTATACAACCGTGCCAATTCGCCCTACAGTCTGCAAAGAGCATCCACACTAGTGGCAGTTTTTACCGGATTTTTGCCGAACCAAAGCCCCAAGTAGTTTTTCATCGTTGTCACGAAGACTTCCGGAACCTCAATCCGGGAAATGACCTGTGTGATCGTGCGTTATGCCACTGTAGCCGGAACTTCCATCGTTTTTATAATCTTCATTTTCCTTCCTTTCCATGTAGTTCGACCACAAGTCTGAGCACGCGGATGCGCCTTGGCGTTGGGACTTCTGTTGGCACAGGAGTCGGATTGTGAGGACCACGCTTATACCGAAATGTGCCAACGCTTTCGAGAGTGCGGGGGCCACTCTGAAGCACATCCATCCGGAGTTGATCATCTCCCGCCGGAAGCTTCGTCAGGCGGATGTTATTGAGTTGGTGCGCCGCCGTCGCGAAGCGGCACATCAAACTCTCGGCTTCGCATCCCGGCCTTTTGTTCTCTGCGGCCTTCCGATCAAGAAGCCGAAAAGGAACGAACTCTTGCATGAGCGCCGGAATGGAAAATTCCTGTTACAGGTTACCGGCCATCCAAGCTATGGGCTTCCTTGGGGACAGGATCGATTGGTTCCGATCTTTCTCGCAACTCTCGCTGTACGGCAGCAGTGCCAGACGATTCGCTTCAGGAGCGCGGCTGAAATGCTCGACACGTTCGGGATGCAGCAAGGTGGAACACAGTACCGCCGTTTGATCGCCGCTTTCCAGCGCATCTTTGGAGCGACTATATTTTTCGGGACCGACATCCAGCGGGACAAAGCAACCGTGATTCACCAGGCTCGATTCAACTTCATGACCGAAGCGCGGATCTGGTACGCCCACGATCTGGAACAGCCGACCTTGCCGGGTGGACACCAGAACGAGATCGTCCTCAGCGCGGAATTTTACAGGGAGATCATAACTAATCCGATCCCTGCCGACCTCGACGCGGCGAAGGCACTGTCATCGACCCCTGCGGCGCTGGATCTTTTCATGTGGATCTCCTACCGATGCTTTACCGCCAAAGAACACGAGCGGATTCCGCTCTTCGGCGAATTTGGCTTGGCGGGTCAGCTCGGCAATGCCGACTATGCCCGGCCCCGCAAGTTCCGCGAGCGCTTGAGCCGTTGGTTGGATCTGGTGCGTGTCTTGTGGCCGAGTTGCCCCGCTCAGATCAGCTCGGATGGAAATTACCTGCTTCTGCAACCAGCCTTGGCCTTAGTGAATAAGCAGGCCTAAATGGCTATCCGCCTGATGGGAGTCCGATGCGTTCCCGGCCTCTGTTTGCTTGCCCAACTCGATACACTGCTTTGGCGCTTCCCCGAGAGGCGAAAAGAGAAGTCAGCTGATCCATAACGACGTTTCAAAGTGTCATGCTGC
>JAFAZU010000272.1 GCA_019239585.1 Acidobacteriaceae bacterium | reverse complement strand
AACGACTACGGCAATGCCATAACGAGTGTTGTAATAAGTGAACGGCCAAAGCTGCGGCACATGAATGGGAGACCCTCCCGAAGAATGCATGCTCCATACGTAAAATGCCGGAGTTAAGGCAAGGAACGCTACAGGCTTTAGCGCTTTCGTCCTGAGAGCACAGGCGATTCCAACTAATCCCAAAAGCAACAAAGGCCAACCAGCGCATAACTGACTGGCTTTTCCGTAGTAGGTAAATGCCAGTTTCCAATTGTGGTACCCCGGATATGGCTGACCGCCCTGAATTGCCTTTGGCGAGTAAGGCCCATTGAAGAAGTCAAGCGCATTACCCGTTTCCCACCAGTTGGGCGCAGCCCAGTATAAAGGAGCCAGACTCGCTAAAACCGCAAAGACCACAAAGGTAAGCAGCCGTTTGTCCCTGGCCGACCACGCAAACCACCCGCTAGCAAACGGAATCAGAAACCAGCCGTCATAGCGAGTTAAGCTCATCCACCAGGAAGCGAACACACCTAGCAAAATAAGACCGCGATTGTACGTGATCTGAAATCGGCAGGCAGCAAAGAGCAGAACCGTCAATCCAGCGATAAACACCATTTCGGTCATCGGGATCACTGACAAATACAGAATATTCGGATTGAGCGCAAGGCACGCTACAACCACCGCAGCCGCTACTGAATTCCCGTACGCATCACGCGCCGCTAAATATAGAAACATACCAGCAATTACGAAGCAGATGCCTACAGGAATTGTGGCTGCCAGACCCGTTGACCAGAGCCAATCATAGCGGACTAACGGCAAGCAGATGACGTGCAATACCGGCAGCCACACCGTTCCTAGCTGGTCATAACCGGGAGTACGCGAATCAATGATGCTGCGGCTGATGTTGAGGTGCGCCTGCGCGTCACCATAGTAAAGAATAAAGCCTTGACGGTAGAACCACCACGCGGCTAAGCCAACAAGCATGCCAAGAGCCAGCGCTATATGGCCCCAATGACCTTTAGAACGCAGTAAATCGTCTGAACTCTTCAAATCGCCCGTCTATCTCTTTACGAGTCAGCGTACGAAACCGTTCCACGCCAAACTGTTCGCAGCAAAAACTGCCCATGACCGATCCGTAGATCACCGCACGATGCAGCTCATGTATATCGAAATTTCCATTTCGCAAGTCGAACCTGCGTTCAGCCAGGTAGCCGACGAATCCGCCGGCAAAACAATCTCCTGCGCCCGTCGGATCGAAGACGTCTTCCAGTAGATATCCGGGTACCATAAACAGAGTATCTTTACGCACTAGCATGGCCCCGTACTCACCGCGTTTGATAACAAGGGTATTCGGTCCTAACTCAAGGATCTTCGCCGCCGCTTTCCGCAGATTGTTTTCATTGGCCAGCATACGGGCTTCGCTGTCGTTAATCAACAGAAAATCCCAATCCTTGATCGTTTGAAGCAGTTCATCACGTGTCTGGGTGATCCAGTAGTTCATGGTGTCACCGCCGATAAAGCGAACGTTTTTCATCTGACGCTGAACATCCCCCTGCAGCGTCGGCTGAATGTTCCCTAGAAAGAGATACGGCTCTTTCGCATACGAAGGCGGAAGCTTCGGCTGAAAATCCGCAAATACGTTCAGATCCGTTTGCAGAGTCGTGCGGTCATTCATGTCCGCCGAGTACACGCCGGACCAGAAGAATGTTTTCCCCGGCACCTGCTCCAAACCTTCCAGATCAACTCCCTTTCCGCTTAATAACTCGCGATCTTCCGGCGCAAAATCCTCACCCACCACGCCTACAATCGATGTTTTAGTGAAGTAGCTTGCGCTCAACGCAATATAAGTACAAGCGCCGCCCAACGTGCGCTCGCGTTTTCCATGTGGCGTCTCAATCGCATCATAGGCGACGGACCCAATCACAACTAATGACATCGTCTTGCATTGTACTGGACGCTTGATTCATAGAAACTTTACAGGCGTTGCGCTGGTCATTTAATCAGATATGCGACGCCCTTTTTTGTGTTTCTTGTTGATAAGCGGCTTAGGCGTTTGTTCAAACGCTTTGGCCCAAGATCATCATGACAATCGTGATGGAGATCACCGCTACTACGACAGCGGCCACAAAGACTATCATCAATGGAATGCCGATGAGGACCGGCGCTACCACGAGTACCTCAAAGATAAACATAGGAAAGATCACGATTGGGAACATGCCAGCAAGCGCGAACAACAGGAATATTGGTCCTGGCGTCACCAGCACGACGAACATTAAAGCTTGTTGTTCTAAGACCTGCGCTTACGCGACGAAGCAGCATTTCGTGTGACACTTGAGAAAGCGTCACAGTACGATGCCCATGACGATTGAAACGGCCCTAATCTGGCCGCATGAGAATACGTATTGGCCGCTACTTCGGCTTTTATCTTTTAACCTTCGCGCTGTTCAGCGTTCCACTAAAATTGTATGGGGCTAATCTCATACCTCTCAGTGGAGGACGTCACGTGCATCTCGTCATGTTGGGCCAGGGTCCGCTTTGTGATGCGAAGGTACAGGACCGCTCCCCGGAGCTAGTGACAATCCGATTAGAGAAGACCACACCGGAGTGCGGCTCCAAGGGCGAAACACTTCGCATTACAAAGGAGCAAGTGGTAGATGTTGCGCCCACAGAGCGGCTCACAAGAGGACGGTTTGCGGCAAAATTTTTCTTGGGGCTAGGTAGCATAGCCGCTTTATGCGCTATTCCCCTAAATAGTTCCGATCCTGAAAGTTGGCTAATTGTCACAAATTTAGTGGTTCCGGGTTTCGTTGCTTACGGGGCATCGCAGGCCATTCCGAAGCGGCACGATTACCTCATTTTCCTGACCTGCCCGGATCGCCTCCACTGCTTTTCGGATGCAAATCGTTTAACAGTAAGGCCTTGAAGAAAGGGAACTTCCGAACTGCGACTACTCATAGCTCGTAAGCGAGATCCTCCTTTCGAGTTAATAGATAACGATAAACCCGTGCGGCTTAGCTAGGACTGCGCCAAAGCTCCAGGTCGGCACACCCACTACTGTCCCTTTCTGCCCGATAGAATTGCCGGTCCCGTCATATAGC
>JAFAZU010000244.1 GCA_019239585.1 Acidobacteriaceae bacterium | reverse complement strand
AGCGGTCGAGATCCGTCGGACGTCGGACATCAGAACAGATTTACCAATAAAACTTCAAGGCAAATTGCAACTCGCGGGCATCGTTTGGGTTGTCCCGTGTGGACGTAATCTGCCCGAAGTTGACTGTGTTGACATAATTCAAGTTGCTCGGTAGCGCAAAATTCGGCGTGTTGGTCAGATTGAAAGATTCTGCCCGGAACTCGAACCGGCGCAGTTCAGTAATGGGGAAACTCTTGAACAGAGAGAAATCCAAGCGGTGGTATGAGGGCCCATACACCTGCCCTTGTCCTCCGCCCAAGGGCAGCAGGCTTCCTTGCCCCACTTGCGTCACAGGGGGAGGCGTCGCAAACGCCAGGGCGTTGTAGAAATGACTTACGCTTTGACCGGCATAGGGATTCTGCCCTGGCACTCCATTAGCGTAACAACCTGTGCCGGCTCCGGTTCCGATCGCGCACGGGATCGTTTGCGGCTGGCCCGTGTTCAACGTCAGGATGCCGTTGGCGCTCCAGTTACCGAGGAGAAATTGCGCAACCCGATTTCCGCTGCTTAAGTACCTTTTCCCTCTGCCGAACGGCAGCTCATAAGTGCTGCTCGTCGTAAACGCATGGCGCACGTCAAAGGCGGCAGGTCCGTAATCACCTCGAATACCGATGATCCCGGTAGCGCGGTAGCCTTGCAGCCCACCACCGTTCAGCGAGTCGCCCGCGTCCGTTAGGGTCTTCTGGAAGGAATACGAAACAAGGAGCGCTAGTCCGCTGGCATACCGCCTTTCTAACCGAGCCTGCAGCGCATTATAATTTGAGACGCCAATCGTATCCAGATACGGCGACCCGCGCGAGAAGTCCGGAAAGGGAACATAGTTTTGCGGGTTGGCGTTGAGGGGCAATAAGATATTCTGCACATTGGTGCCGGGAAACGTTTCGAGATGTCTCGCAAGTGATCCGACGTAACCGATCTGCGCGGTGGTCGAGGGCGTTAGCTGGTATTGAATCGTGAAATTGTAGCTTTGATAGTACGGCGTTTTATATTGCAGTTGAATCCCGCGAAGCGACAAGCCGTTTGCTGTTACCAGCGAGGGAACCAGGGGTATCGCGGTCAGGCCCGTTTCAAGCGTCGCGTAAGCTCCGTTTGAGTACTGTATCGGCGTACCGGGATTTGGCGCTGGAAAACCGAAGGAGTATTGGAACGGGTAGTTGTAGCCGAGGCTCGGGTACCCGCCGCGATTCTCGAAAGCTCCATAATAAATTCCGTAACCGGCGCGCACCACCAAGCGATTCGTGGCCCGATAAGCCAAACCAAATCGCGGTCCGAAGTTGTCAGTGGGAACTGTTGTCAGCCCAGATCCGTATTGGTTGGTATAAACCAGCTTGATTCCATCCTGCTGCAGTAACTGGACAAAGCTGGGAGAAAGCGCCGGATTGTTCTGCCGGGAAGCGGGAATGAGGAACTGGGCATTGCCGAAGGGAGTTCCGGGAACAAAATTTGCCTGAGCGTCATACTTCTCGCCGGTGGGACTGAACCATTCCCAACGGAGCCCTAAATTTAGGGTCAGCTTGCTTGTCACTTTCCAATCGTCTTGAAGAAATCCGCCCCAGTACGAGCGCTTGCTGGCAAGCCCGCCGAAGTTTGACACGCTAACGGAGTTGGAGCCGCCCACAAAGCCGGGTCCACCTACAGTTGATGCAGCGGGAGTCAGCAGCATTTGCGCCAACCCGGTGCTGTTGTCCGTGACGCCGGGGATCGAAGTGTACGTTCCGTTGAAATCAAAAGCGCCGCGCGAGAACGGAGGAGCGATCCACGGGAAAGCGATGTTCTGGTACTCCACGCCGCCTTTAAAGGTATGCGAGCCGTAGATCTTGGTCAGGTTTTCGGTGAGTTGGATTGTGTTGCTGAACCGGTCGCTGACCAGCCACTCGGAAGCGCCCAGATTCGTCAGGTCTCCCAGCGATATAAAAGGAAGTCCGCCGTTTCCGGACGTTTGCAAAACACCCGGAATGCCGAACTTCGCCGGAATATTGCTGGTATCGCTGCCATAAGCCTGCTGACGAAGCGTGTGTTCACGATTGAAGCCCGCGCGCGCCTCATTGACCAGGGTGGCGCTAAATGAGTGGGTATAGCTGAGAGCCGCTCCTTGATTGTCGACGGTCTGATCGCCTTGCCCAAATCCGCCGCCGTCCGCGTAACCGGTAAAAGGCCCTGGAAAGAGCGACGGGCTGTGCGAGTAACTGTACCGCAAAAAGGCTTGGTTTTTGTCCGAAAAAATCTCGTCCAGGCGCGCGTCGAAGGCGTTGATATCCGTTGTGTTTTTCCGGTTCACGCTGTAGTTGTTGAGCAGTCCGCCTTGCGTTGGAAGCGGGTACAGATTCAGCAGTTTGATCGCATTGGCATCCAGCCGATTTGCCGGGATAACGTTGCCGGGAAACGGCTGGCGACTGTACTGGCCAGCCGAAAGCTGCTGAGTGGTCGCCGGATCAAAGATCGTTCCCCTTGGATAGATCAGTCCGGAAGCGTCTTTATAGCTGCCGGTTTGCAGCGTGATCAAATCCGAAAAGTTGGTGAACCCGCTGTTGCGCTCCAAAGCTGTCGGCACGGTCGCGGTTTGCGGCGCTGATTGCCGGATTCTGGTCCCTTCATAGTCTCCGAACCAGAAGGTCTTGTTCTTGATAATGCGCCCGCCCGCCGTAGCGCCAAACTGGTTCTGCCGGAACGCGCCTTT
>JAFAZU010000152.1 GCA_019239585.1 Acidobacteriaceae bacterium | reverse complement strand
CTTGATGAAACCACGATTCCGGTCTCTCTGCGCCTTTTTGAGGTGGCCCGCACTCCCGAAGCTCTTGCCAATCTGGACGAGGGGGCGCTGGTCAAATTGCTGCGCGGAGCCACTTTCCCCGAGCCGAAGGCTCGCGATCTGAAACGTCTGGCACAGGGGATCGTAGAGGAACACGGCGGACGCGTGCCGGACACCCTGGAAGGACTCACCGCGTTCCGGGGCGTCGGCCCGAAAATCGCAGCCCTCACCCTCGCTGTTGGTTTCAACCAGCCCTTTATTGCAGTTGATATTCACGTTCACCGCGTGACCAATCGCTGGGGCTATATCCGCACGTCCACGCCGGAAGCGAGCATGAAAGCTCTCGAAGCCAAGTTGCCGCGACAGTATTGGATCGAAATCAATGAGCGCCTGGTCCCTTTCGGCAAATTTGTATGTACCGGAACTCGGCCCAAATGCTCCACCTGCCCCCTGCTTCCCATGTGCCAGCAGGTCGGCGTGACCAGTCACCGGTAGTTCAGGATTAATTTTGAGATTGTTTGCGCTGTGAGCAGCACAAGTGCGATAAGGAAGCCAGCCAATAAGAAGTAAACCATTACAACTGGCGCTAGCGCGGTCAGGGCTAAGGTGGCGTGCCCGCTTCGATCCGTCCACCAGTTCCAAAGCGTTCCGACGGTTGAGCGGCCGATAAAGCCGCCGTAGTAGGGAACCAGTTTGGCGAGGTACGTCAGTGCGGCGATCCAGGCAACGAGAACACAGATAGCAATTGCCCAGATGCGTCCCACGGACCCGCTTCGCTGCAAGCCGAGAAATGCCAGGGCGAGTACAGCTGGCAGAATACAAGGCGAATAGTAAGGACCAGTGGTTGTTTGTAGGCCATGCGTGTCGATCCAGGTCAGGCATAGATCGTATAGCAAAGCAAGAATGAAGACCAAAGTAGTTAAGAGAGTCCAGATCTCCGCCCCTTGTATCTTGGGGGCATGAGCAGCAAGCAGGACCAAGGCTCCAAGCAGAAGCAAAAGCTCAAGGTTTAGGGTCTTTTGTGAAAAGGCGAGATGCGATTCGTTACCGGTCCAGAGGCTCCAGCGTGCGGACTCCAGCAAGGCTTTCGCCCAATGGATATGACGGAATGCGTCGAACACGTCTGGACGGTTTTGAGCGCCTACGCTTTCCTGCATACCGGCAAGGGTTTTGTATAACAGTAAGTTCCGCCCGTACCAGGGTCCTGCCAGTACAAGAGGTATAAGCGCCGAAACAGCAATTATTTTCAAAGGCAAACGCAAGCGCCACTTTCCATAAACCAGGAGCGCTAGGAAGACCGGCACAAATGCCAGAAAGTAGGCCTTTGAAAACAGTCCGATGCCCATTATTACGGAAAGTAACAGGGCATCCCGTGTCCGGTGGCGATTAACCAGCGAGGCCGTTAGTGCAAAAAACCAGACTGCTGCCGTGATGGAGAGCCAGTCGTTTGCGATATGACAAACGGCAGCCGCGAAAATTTGCGTTTCGAAGAAAGCCGTTAGGAGAAGGACTCGGAAAGGCCGGGATAATCCTAATTCTTGGCATAAGCGGCTGCACCCCAAAAAGGTGAGAATTGTAGCTGCAAACGACAAAAAGAGCCGCAGAATCAAGATTCGTGTCGGCAACTCGACTCTGCTGAACAGGGTGTCGATGGGAGCGAGAATTAAGTAGGCTAGTGGGGCTTGTTGCGCTTCGTAATTCAGCAGTGAGGAAGGGATTTGTTGCTGATCGTATGGAATGGCTCGAAGCTCGTTGACGCGCCTGGTCTGCTCCGATCTTGGAAAGGAAAACCAGTCTTCAAAGGCGATGGTGCCGGGGATATTTCGCTTCAGGATGAAACTGATCGGGACGATATCGAGCGAAGTGCGGATTTCTTGCGAAATCGTTGTCTGCTTCAGCACCGGGATTTGCCGGTTGGCGGAAAGCGATTCAACGTAAGCATAGTGGAACGGTTCGTCGAAGCCTTCCCAAAGCGGCAGGAGACAGCAGTAGAGAGCGGTGTTGAGCAGGGCCAGCAGGAGAACGAGGCGCA
>JAFAZU010000102.1 GCA_019239585.1 Acidobacteriaceae bacterium | reverse complement strand
ACTGATCGTGCGGGGTCTGGCATTGTCCAAGATCAACCCAAACGTTCTAACGTTCTTTGGCTTGGTGATTAACATCGTTGCCGCTACTTTTCTGGCTGTAGGCCGATTCAGAACAGCGGGTCTGATCATTATCTTTGCCGGGCTGTTTGACATGGTGGACGGGCGGGTCGCGCGCGCAACCAATCAGGTCACCCGTTTCGGCGGCTTCTTTGATTCCGTTCTGGACCGTTATTCCGATTTGGCGCTGCTTGTAGGATTACTGGTCTATTACGGAACTATCAATCGTCCTTCTTATGTAGTTCTAACAGCGGTTGTGATGACTGCTTCGGTCATGATCAGCTACACTCGCACCCGCGCTGAAAACATTATTCCGACCTGCAAAGTAGGATTTATGGAGCGCCCCGAACGCGTGGTGCTATTTATTATCGGCGCTCTTTTTGACCGTATGGCTCCGGTTCTCTGGACGATTGCCGTGCTCGGCAATTTAACGGTGATCCATCGCATGGTCTTTACTTATCAGGAAGCCAAGCGGTTGGAAGATGCGCAGCTTCGGGCACGGTCAGTGGCAGCTTCAACGGGCAGAAGCTTGTAGAGACTTAGCGGTAGCAGTTCGAAATACTCTCTTTATCCGGCAATCGGATCAGGATACCACTCATGAAAGGGCTGGCGAGTTGTAGGAGGACCTGGGCTGATCTCCTCAAACAGCGCTAATTCTTCCCCTACGTTCGCCGTCGCGGTAATCTCGGCATGGGATCTGGCTGCTACACCGGAGAGTCCGGCATTGTGAGCTTCGCGTGCCGCCGCCTGGCAGGGGAGCCAGTTGACTTTGTATGGGAAGTTGTTTGTAAAGCCAAGCGCCGCAATCCCCTTCTGCGCACAAGCATCCAGCACTTCTACCCACGGCACATTAAAAGTCACCAGTTCCGGGCGTGCGTCCGGAAGAAGGTCAAATAGTTTGAGTGCGCGTCCTGCATGTTGAGCGCGCGCGTTCGCTGCCGCGACATGCACATCGGCGTTCAAATAAAGAGCCCCGAACTCGCCGGGAGGATTCCATCGGCCTCCTTGCCTTTTGGAGTACGAGGTATCGGCTGGGTTGACCCAGTTCGGCGCTACCACCCGATAGTAAAAACCACTTCGATGAACGGTATGCTCGATGCTCACTCAAGCTCCGCTGTAAGTGAAAAGCCGGCCTAAGTAAGCGTAAATCGGATCGACACCATCGGTGCGTAGGGTTTCCAAGATAGTTCGACCACCGAGCCAAGCATCGGGGGTACGAACTATCTCCGGTATGCGAGAAGCGATTACCCGTTTGCTGAATACGTGCGCCAAGTCAAGGAGACGCTCTACCGTAGCGCGTTTGTCACGCGGAATCCCTCGCGTTTCCCACTCCAAAACCGATTGAGCGCGTCGGCCGAGGAGATCCGCTAATTCTGAACGGCTCAAACCAAAAATTTCACGGATCTCTTCCAGTTCGCTCAGAATTGTAGGCACAGGGTAAGAATAGCATATTCGGGACCTATTAGGTTCCGAATTTCCTCTATTTCCATTGCATTTAGAGTCAGCTAAGTCAAAGGTCACCCTCTAAGATCACGATGGCAAAACCTGCCTGCGCCGTATGCGTGATGGAAAGGGAAATGCGCCCGACACCCATGTCTTTGGCAATCTTTTCAGCAACGCCGTGGAGCTTCAGGGTAGGCCGCCCGGACGGCTCATTCGCCACCTCAAAGTCACGCCAAGTAACCCCTCGCCGCCAACCTGTTCCAATCGCTTTCATGCCTGCTTCTTTCGCGGCAAACCTCCCGGCAAAACGTTCTGCGGCATTTGCCTTGCTGAGGCAGTACGCCTGTTCACGATCCGTGTAGATTCTCTGAAGAAAACGATTTCCGAATTTGTTGATGCTTTCCGATATGCGGTGTACTTCCACAAGATCGGTTCCAACGCCAATCACCATAGAATTTAAGTCTCGGGAACTACCAGTTTTAGATAACAGTTGAACTAAGGGCCGATCTCGACAAAGGTAAAACTTCCTGCCTGCGCAGCATTAATGGCTGCCACGATTTGCGCTGCGTGCCAACCAAGATACTACGCTCATTGGTACTTAAAACCACAAGCGCAATGCTGCGGCCTTGCATATTCTGTTGATATAGTATGCCCTGATCGGCGGTCACAAACACCTGAAACCCGGTATCCTCTGCCGCCTTCAGCAACCGCGACCAATCGATTACTGCGGGCACCATTACCATTTCTGTTTCCACCATTCTCTACGATCCTATCCGACTCAACGGTGTGCATCTCAGGAGAGCAATGAGAGAATCAGAGGGTTTATGCACATTCCGGATGATTTTCTCTCCTCCGGTTTGGGCCAGTCTCGACGCGATTGCCGTTCCAACGATTGCCGCTGTGTCCGAGCCTTGGGCAGTCACGTTTGTCCTAGCAGGATGCGGAAAGACGCATCTAATGCTTGGGTCCTCCTGGTTGAGCCGGGTCAGCGCCGGGCTTGCCGGCCTCTTGTTGGTTTACTTTGCTTATGTAGCCGGAAGTTACTTACTGATGCGGAACCGTCAATCTTATTCTTGATATACAACAGGAGCTCCGTTGGCTACGTCTGTATAAGCCTCGTCAGGGTAGCGACAAAGGTCCGCTGCTTTATTTCAATGCTCGCATTAAGCTGGTTTTTACTGATTCTGCTGATAGAATTGGCTCTCCTGCGTTCGCCATCACTCTTACAAGCTTTTAGTTACCTATTCTTTATCCTGCTCATTGCCCTTTTTGCCCGCTTATCAGTTCTTCAGGTTGCTTCGGCTTCTCTTCTCGTACTTCCATTCGTTGGAATTTTTTCTTTGCTGATTTATCTGACAGGAGACGCAAGTCGCGCTTGGGCCATTCTAGCCAAAAGCTACTTATCCGCGCTTACTGTTTTGGTTTGTATGGCAGTCACTCCACTGCCAGATCTCGTCTCGGCAGTAGCGTTCTTCAAATTCCCCCGACTTCTTTTGGGAATTACCCAAATTATTCATCGCTAGCTGTTCGTTCTTGCCAAACAGACAAAGACCATGCAGGTCGCTTTTCAGTCTCGTGGCGGGCGTGGAAGGCAACTAACACTCTAGCTTCTTCCGGGATGATTGCTGTACTGTTCAGCCGTTCTTATGGGGAGGCTATGGTTGTGAGCCACGCCAGTATTGTGAAGCAGTTTGCCTGGAACGCTTACGCTTGACTTTTCCGAAAATCCGCCCAACGCTTCTTTTGCGCCGCAGCGATTCTCTTGCGCGCTTCCGGGCTTAAATTTCGGCGTTTTCCCCCTCCGACGCCTTTTTCAGCTCCTCCACTCTGTCCACCGGCTCTCTTAGCGGGTCTGCCGACGCGAGGTCCAAGCATGGCGCGCACTTGAGCAATCTGCTCATCAAGTTTTTGTCTTTGTGTCTCCAACCCCTGGAGAGCTGCTTCCAAAATCTCACGATTAGGGGCGGCCGTTCTTTTTGCCATATCTACTCTAGTAAGTAACACACAATGTTAGTGTTTGGATAAGTATCACTAATTTTCTGAGTGGCAAATCAAAGTTATAGGACCATCGTTTACAAGCGCAACTTCCATGTGAGCCTGAAAAACACCTGTTGCGACCGTAACTTGCTGATCTTTACAAAACTGAACGAATAACTCGTATAGAAGTTTAGCTGTTTCAGGTTTTGCTGCCGCAGAATAAGATGGCCGATTACCGCCTGTTGTATCGCCATACAACGTAAATTGAGAAACAACCAGCAGTTCGCCGCAAACATCACGCAAGCTCAGATTCATTTTTCCGTTGCCATCCGGAAAAATCCGAAGGTTTATAACCTTTTTCGCCAATTTTGCGGCATTATCCTCAGCATCGCCCTCTCGTATACCAAGAAAGACTAACAGTCCTCGACGAATCTCACCAACCGTCTTTGCATCCACGGAAACACTGGCCCTAGAAACACGTTGGACCAAAGCTCGCATAACTATAAAGCTGGTTGGGAGGTCACAGCCCCTTCCGACGCGGAACCAACCAAGGCTACATATTTAGCCATCACACCAGCCGTGTATTTAGGCGCTGGGCGCGTGAACTGCCTTAACCGGTCCTGCAACTCCCCGGCAGGAACATCCAAGCTGATTTGCTTTGTGTCGAGATCAATCGTGATCGAATCACCTTCACGCACAACGGCAATAGGCCCACCCATAGCTGCTTCGGGTGCGATATGACCAACCATAAAGCCACGGGTAGCTCCGCTAAATCTGCCATCTGTAATGAGAGCTACAGATTCAGAAAGACCTTCGCCGACAATGGCGCTGGTCACGCCCAACATTTCTCGCATACCAGGGCCGCCGCGTGGGCCCTCATACCGAATGACAATTACATCGCCAGCCTTGATTTGACTGCCGAGAACGGCTTTCATAGCCGATTCCTCGCTATCAAACACGCGGGCTGGACCGGTTTGCGCGGACCGATTGAGTCCGGTTACTTTGATGACACAGCCTTCCGGCGCTAGCGAGCCTTTCAAAATGACAAGGCCCCCCGATTTTTTGATTGGGTTGTCCAAGGGCCTGATAACGTCCTGCCCAGGCGTTTCCCGAACGGACTCGACCTGTTCGCCGAACGTTTTCCCGGTAATCGTCATGACATCCGATTTGGCATATCCGCCGTCGTGGAGCCGCTTGGCAATGACGGGAATACCGCCAGCCTTATCAACATCAGCCGCAGTGTACTTTCCCGCAGGCTTCAGGTCCGCCAAAAGCGGGGTTCTGCTGCTCAGTTCTTGAAAATCATCAATGGTGAGCGGTATACCTGCTTCTCGCGCCATTGCTAGTAAATGTAAGACAGCGTTCGTCGAGCCACCTGACGCTGCAACGCTGGCAATGGCATTATCAATAGCAGCGCGCGTCACAATGTCCAGGGGACGAAGGTTCTGTTTTACCGCGTTCATGATAATTCCGCCGCATTGTTTCGCTGCATCATGTTTACGCGCATCCACCTGCGGAATGGCGTTCAGCCCCATAGGTGAAAGTCCGATGATCTCCATGATCGTGGCCATCGTGTTGGCGGTATACTGACCGCCGCAAGCGCCTGGTCCTGGACAAGCGGCGTTTTCGATGGCCAGCAGCTCGTCATCGCTCAGGCGTCCGGCGGCGTTTGCGCCTACCGCTTCAAAAACATCTTGAACCGTGATATCCCGGCCCTTGTAGCGACCGGGCAGGATCGTTCCCCCGTATAACACAACACCAGGCACATTCAGGCGCAGGAGGGCCATCGCAGCGCCGGGAATTGTTTTGTCACAGGCAACCAGCGCCACAATTCCGTCGAACATGTGGCCTCGCGCCACTAATTCAATGGAGTCAGCAATCACCTCACGGCTTACCAAGGAGGTTTTCATGCCTTCTGTTCCCATGGTGATGCCATCGCTAATGGCAATGGTGTTGAACTCCATGGGCGTTCCGCCCGCTTCCCGAATGCCTGCCGCCACATCAACGGCCAGCTCACGAAGGTTAAAGTTACAGGGCATTGTGCCAATCCAGGTATTGGCGATGCCGATGATGGGCTTCTTTAAGTCCTCATCGCTGTAACCAATAGATTTCAAGTAAGAGCGGGCCGGCGCGCGGTCTTTTCCCTGCGTAATGGTGTAGCTTTGGAGTTTCATCAAACTCCCATTAAAGCAGGATGCAGATTTATTTATGGGCCGGGTAGTTCCGATTTAATTGAAGAATGGTGAAGTGCCTTTAAGCTACAACTGCCCAGTGACTTTCTCCAACCTTTCAGCTTCCAGTTAACCCGTAACCCGGAAGTTGCAACTCGGTTCGGAATATAGCCCGGTGTCCGGCAACTAGAATCTATAGTCTCTGTCCGTGGAAGCTAGTTCAGACTATCGCACTTTACACTTCGGCCAGCTTGCGTGCCCGCTGCCATTGGAGCTTATCGCGATACTCCTCATAAAGCGTCGAGATTCCGGCCCAGCAGTACCCACAAACGAACAACATTAGAAATGGCACGGCCAGATAATTTAACGTCTCGATGGCAAACCAGACCATGTAAATAAAGTAACTTCCGATTGCCAATTCAATATAAGGCAAAATGCCGCTTTTGCGCCGGTAAGCGGGAGGTTTTACTTTTCTACCCTGCACGCCGATCGCGTATTTTGCCGTACGCGCAAAGCTGGTTTGAATGCCAAGGAGGGCTTCTATCACGCCCTTCGCATTGCTTACCGTCAGCGCCACGCCAGCCGCCATCAGCATAGGCAGAAACGCAATGGACTTCCACCAGGTTTTTGGAAACAGCACCTTCTGCGCGTAAAGATAAAAAGCAGAGATGGACCAAAAAGAAGCAACAATTAACGGAAAATCGATCAGCACCATCTGAAAAACACCCATGTAAAACCGCACGATCATGACCGGCAGCATGAGCATTGAAACAATCAGCATGAGCGGATACGAGATATTGGGCGTTAAGTGCATGAATGCCTCTGCTTTAACCCGCAGGGGCAACTTGGCTTTCAGAACGCGAGGAAGCAGCTTGAGAGCCACCTGGGTAAGACCTTTTGCCCAGCGGGCTTGCTGCACTTGAAAGCCGTAAGTTTCAATCGGCAGCTCGGACGGGCATTCGATATCGGGCACATAGACAAAACGCCAGCCGTTCAACTGCGCCCGATAACTCAGATCGGAATCTTCGGTCAATGTTTCGTGCTGCCAGCCGCCTGCATCGTCGATCATCTTCCGCCGCAGTATCCCGGCAGTGCCGTTGAAGTTAAAGAACAGGCCGGAGCCGCAGCGTGCGCCGTGCTCCAGAACAAAGTGTCCATCCAACAGCATGGCCTCAACTTCCGTTAGAATATTAAATTCTTTGTTGAGGTAAGTCCAACGCGTTTGCACAACCCCGACTTCAGGGTCTGCAAAGTAATCGACAGTGCGTCGGAGAAAGTCTCTCGGCGGGATGAAATCGGCATCAAAGATGGCAAGCAGTTCGCCCGTCGCTGTTTCTAATCCTTCCTGTAAAGCTCCCGCTTTGAACCCATGACGGTTGGTCCGGTGCCGGTACTCTATCGGGAAACCGGCCGCCGCATATTCGTTGCACAAGCGCTGTGTAAAGGCATGAGTTTCGTCGGTTGAATCGTCCAGAACTTGAATTTGCAGCAGCTCCCTCGGATAGTCCAGTTTTACGACCTCTTCTAAAAGCCTCTCTACTACGTACCGCTCGTTATACAAAGGCAGCTGAACTGTTACAGGGGGAAGCTGCCTAAAGCGCTGAGGAGCTGCGTGCAGCAGGTTCTTCCGGTACTTTCGATACCGCCGGATGGTTTCATACCGATGCACTCCATAGACCGAGAGAATGGCGAGAATCGAGAAGTATGGAATCAGCAGAGCCCAATCGAAAGGCGAAAGCCGGTAAATGCCGGCGAAAGTATCGTCAAACAGTCCGTCCAGAACTCGACTGCTCAACGTTGGTTCGGCTGCAAGGAGCAGGATCGACTGAACAAATAAGCTAACCATCATGTTTGTGCGAAAGTAGGCGGAAACAAAATCTGCTAAACCCTTATCAGTTTAGATACAGTTTAGCGTCTTTTTCGTACTTTCACTGCGATGGTTTCCCGACTTATTAATTTAAGTTAATGGGCGTGTTGTAAAGGCCAGGAATTTTCAACTGTTTCTCTCCTGCACTTTTCGCAGTTCCCTGCAGGGAACTGCCCAGTGCATGCAGTGATAAGCAGGCAAGGTCGGGTATTGCGGCTGTCGAAAATACGGGAATTAGTTCGGTGAATTGTTCCGTAAGCTTCGGATCACGCCAACCTTTTCGGGCTTCCTCCTGCATAGTTTCCTTTGCCTGTTCGGCGGTGAAGGCCTTCTTATAGCAGCGTGATGTGGTGAGCGCGTCATATATATCTGCTAGTTGAAGAATGCGGGCCAGCAATGGTATTTCTTCCCCTTTCAAGCAGTCCGGATACCCCGATCCGTTCCATTTCTCATGATGGTGCCGGATAATAGGAAGGACTGGGGTTAAAGAGCGCATACCGCTGCAAATGCGCTCACCCTTCTCAGCATGGCTTTTCATGATCTCCC
This sequence comes from Acidobacteriaceae bacterium, assembly GCA_019239585.1. Classification (GTDB taxonomy): domain Bacteria; phylum Acidobacteriota; class Terriglobia; order Bryobacterales; family Bryobacteraceae; genus Bog-105. The sequence continues at coordinate 2,590 of JAFAZU010000102.1, read as the reverse complement.
ATTCATCAGGAGCTAAAGGGCCAGCTTTGAAGAGAATGTCATCCGGGATAGAAACTTTTCCAATATCATGCAGATAAGCTGCCCGCTGTAGCGTGACAATATCTTGCCCCCGCAACCCGAGCGCACGACCCATCATCGACACCATAAGCGCCAAACGCTGGCAGTGTTGACCGAGCTCTCCATCTCGCCCCTCTACCGACTGAGCCAGCGAGAGTAGAGCAGACTCAGAGTCATCCAGAGAATCAACAAGAGCTTTATGGCGCAAGCTCGCCTGAACTCGGGCGCGCAAAATTTGAGGGTGCAGCGGCGTGGCAAAAAAGGCATCCGCACCGGCTTCAATGGCTCGGATTTCGTCCTCCACGCTTCCGTTTTCAGCGATGATAAACACGGGAAGCAGTTGTGTCCCGCGAGCTCCCTTTAGCGTTTGGCAGAGATTAATGGCGCTATAGCCGTCCGAATGGAGGTCAAGGATGACCAAGCTCACCCCGTATGCCGTGGCAAGGGCCAGCGCCTCCAGGGTATCTGCCGCTTCGGCTGTTTCCAACGCCAGACCACGAAAAATTTGCGCCAGCGCGCGGCGTTGTTGAGAGGAGCCGGCAACAATGAGGATCTTGTTTCGGGTATGCTGAAGCACATCATCGAATGGATTTTGGCGTTGGGCATTCCGAGAACTGTTTGCGGCCGTGCTGCTTCGAAAGGTGGTAGTCTCCATCGCTATACTTCTGAGTGCCCGCCAAATTCCATAAATCTAAGCGGTTAAAAATTTGAGCAGTTCAAGCAGTACTACCTAAAGTTCAGACAATTCCTAGGCAAGTGCATTTTAGTTGTTCAATTGCTCGTTGCGCGTGGTTTAATTGTGATTTAGATAGACCCGTCATCCGGCTTCTGTTTTCATTTCTTACGGAGGAATTCCCTTGAGTACTAAAGTTGCGGCCAATGGCCAAGTGCGCGAACCCGCTGATCGCTGGACCACCACTGAAGCAGCGGAACTATATGACATAACGAGCTGGGGCAAAGGTTATTTTTCCGTAGGCGCAAACGGAAATGTCCTGGTTCACCCGACAAAGGAATCCCATCGCAGCATTGACCTGAAGCAGCTAGTCGACACTCTCGAATGGCGCGGAATTTCCCTACCCATCCTGATTCGTTTCGCCGATATTCTGAAGCATCGGCTGGGCGAAATGCACCAGGCATTTGAATCGTCCATACGTGAGCATGGGTATCAGGGAGACTACTGCTGCGTTTATCCGATCAAGGTGAATCAACAGCGGCAAGTCGTCGAGGAGGTCTTCAATTTCGGACGCGCCTATAACTTTGGCCTGGAAGCCGGGTCCAAACCGGAACTTTTGGCCGTGCTGGCGATCGCCGATAACGAGACGCCGATCATCTGCAATGGGTTCAAAGATGACGAGTACATCGAAATGGTCATGCTGGCCAAAAAGATTGGACGGCGTATCATCCCAGTCGTCGAGAAGTTTACCGAACTGGATCTCATCATCAAACATGCTGAGCACGTTGGCGTAAAGCCTGTGATTGGCATTCGCGTGAAGCTTGCCAGCCGTGGTTCCGGTCGTTGGAAGTCGTCAGGCGGATACCGCTCGAAATTTGGGCTGACGGTGAGCGAGGCTCTCAAAGCGGTTGAGCTCCTGAAGCAACGAGGGATGGAAGACTCTCTTCAGCTCCTGCACTTTCACTTAGGCAGCCAGATTACGAATATCCGGCAGATCAAAGCTGCGGTGATCGAGGCTGCCCGCATTTATGTTGATTTAAAGAAGTTAGGCACCGGCTTAAAGTATCTCGACGTAGGCGGCGGCCTCGGCATTGATTATGACGGCTCTCAAACCGACTTCGAATCAAGCGTTAACTATACGCTCGAAGAGTACGCGCGCGACGTCGTTTACCACATTCAGAATATCTGCGATGAAAGCGAAGTGCCTCATCCCACGATCATCAGCGAGAGCGGGAGAGCTGTCGCCGCATATCATAGCGTTCTCGTCTTCAACGTTCTTGGCGTAAGCGGTTTTGGCGAAGAAGAACTTCCCGCGAGCCTGCCCGAAGATTCTGAGCAGCCTCTTATTGACCTATTCGAAACGCATCGGTCTATCACAAAAAAGAATCTGCTGGAGACTTATCATGATGCGCAGCAGGCCCTGGACTCCGCATTGAATCTTTTCAGCCTTGGCTACTTAACACTGGAGCAGCGCAGCACAGCCGAGAACTTGTATTGGGCGATTTGCCGCAAGATTCTCCGCTTTGCCCGTGAGCTTGACTTCTTTCCGGAGGAATTGGAAGGGCTTGATGGAATGCTGTCGGATACGTATTTCTGCAACTTCTCCCTGTTCCAGAGCATGCCGGACAGTTGGGCCGTCAAGCAGCTCTTTCCCATCATGCCGATTCATCGGCTGAACGAGCCGCCGAGCCGCCATGCTGTGTTGGGTGATATTTCCTGCGACTCCGACGGCAAGGTCGATCAATTCATTGACCGCAGGGACGTGAAGAAAACTCTTCCGCTTCACACGTTCAGCAACAACTCTTATATACTGGGCGCGTTTCTTCTGGGCGCTTATCAAGAGATTCTCGGCGACTTACA
>JAFAZU010000685.1 GCA_019239585.1 Acidobacteriaceae bacterium | reverse complement strand
GGCCCGGCCATCAGCGCCGCCCCGGTTGCCATGTTGAATAGCGATTGCCATACCGGTCTGCCATTTCCCAGTAGCAATTCGCCCAGCATGCCGGGAACGGAAACAAAGCAGGACAAAATAGCGCCTAACACCGCGCCTCCCAATGTGAACTCATCCGGCAGAATGCGCTCTTCGAGGTCCGTCCAAAAGAGCACGATCATCAAGGACTCGAAGACCATCCACTTAAGCGCAACAAGAGTGAATTCATATCGATACGTCACAGCGGCGAAAGCGAGGGCGGTAAACGCTTCCACCAGCGGGTAGCGCCAGGAAATTCGACTGGAACACCAGCGGCATTTTCCTTGCAAAAGAATAAAACTGAGCAGCGGCACATTATCGTACCAAGCGATGGGATTCTCGCATTGCGGACAGAATGATCTCGGCCTCACTACGGAAAGATCACGCATCACCCGATAAATGCAGACGTTCAGGAAACTGCCGATCACTAAACCGGCGCCGGCGGCTGTCAACAGGTAAAAAATCTGGAGGTTATGGGGCAAGCACCCTCTTGTAAGCACCAATCGTGCCGTTGACCATGTGCTCCTTTGTAAAGCGTTCCTCAATACGCGCTCTGCCGCCTTGGGCTAAACACCGCGCCAGTTCCCGGTCATTCCGCAAGCGCCGGATCGCCCCCGCCACCTCCTCCGCGTTGTTTCTGACGTACAGACCGGATTCGTTATGTATGAAAACCTCCGCCAGCCCTTCCACACGGCTGGCAATCACGGGTACTCCCCTGCTCATAGCAAGCAAGGCTGCAGACCCCAGCCCTTCCGATCTCGTCAGGTAAACAAACATGGAGGCACGGCGAAGATCACGGAGGAGATCACCGCTGTAAAGGACATCAACTTCCGCTAAAGCTGCTGCCTGCTGCATAAGATCGCGCCCTTTACCCGGATCACTGGATGCCAACGCCACTATGGGGCCTTCAACACTCCAGGACGCGTCTGCCGAAGGCAGCTCCACGCCGTCATGGACCACATCAACTTTTGCTGGAGGAATGCCGGAGCTTATCAACACGTCACGCACAAAACAGGATACAGCCAGATATCGTTTTGCTCTGCCGTACTTCCACCGTGAGGGAACCGATCGCTTGAGAGGAAATGCCACTCTCCGGGAGACCACAAGCCTGATGCCGGGCACGAGAGCCGCCAATGTATGCGCTCGCGCATCATGGGCATGTACAACAGCGTTCGACAATCTCGACCAACGCCAAACGTTATAAAGCGTCGCGGGACAAACGTGATGCCCCGCTACCTTTGCCGCCTGCCGGAGCGGGCTGCTTTCCTTCGCCAGCAGAATCTGATCGTAGCCTCCCTCTGCCAATCCATCCAATAACAAGAGCACCTGATATTGGCCGCCCCGCATCTCCGGTCCAGTATCGATATGAACAATTTGCACTAGAGCTTTCGGCCCGGACTCATATCCCGCGCCTTCGCATACTTCACAAAGTTATACAAAGCCGCCATATACGCGATGGATAATCCTTCCACGCCGTCCAAAAATCCGCACTTGAGAAAGTAGGTTCGAATAAAGGTCCAGGGCGGATCAATTAACAATCTTCCTATGTCGACAGACTTTTCCCGCGAAGCAATCTCCTGCGCGGCTAAGGTAGTGTAACTATCCATGGAACGAAGATGCTCAGAAAGCGAGTTGCAAGTAAAGTGCAATAGATTCGATTTCAAGTGCCCGACCCGTCCCTCAACCGTAACGGACTCATGCACAAACTCGCCGACCCACTTCGCTTTCCGGCGGTCGAACAGCCTGACTTTGCGATCCGGGTACCAGCCGCTGTGCAAGATCCAGCGGCCTAGATATTGTGCTAAACGAGGCATGGTGTAACCATCGAACTTCGGACCGGCTTTCTTAATCTGCCAGATCTCCGCTTCCAGCGCTTCGCTCACGCTCTCGTCCGCATCCAGCGAAAGAATCCAATCATGTGATGCCAGCTCCGCTGCAATATTTTTCTGCGCGGCATAGCCATGCCAGGAAGCTTCCACAACTCGCGCTCCGAGCTTGGTTGCGATTTCAACAGTGCGGTCATTCGAACCACTATCCAGCACCAGGATTTCATCACAACAGCGCAGGCTTTCAATCACGCGCGCGACGTTCCGCTCCTCATTAAAGGTGATGATCGTTGCCGAGATTTTCATAGGCGCGCTAGGAGCCGACACGCACCGGCACGATCGAGAAGGAGAGTAGAAACAGAAGAACGGCCGCCACGGCAAGCAATCGACGCCTTTTTCCTAAGCTTTCGGCATCATGAATTAATGGATGGCGGCGGCGGAAGAAGAACATGCCCACGGCCCAAATCCACCACGGCCAGTAGAAGAATCCTGCGACACCTAACAGCCCAACAGTAATTCGCGACACAATCTCGTAGCCCCGCGCTCCCAACGTTGCATAGAGAATGTGCCCGCCATCGAGTTGGCCGACTGGCAGTAAATTGATTGCAGTAGCCAGCAAACCCGCCCAAGCCGCCATCGCCATCGGGTGAAGGCAGATGTTATGCGGCGAGACGCCGGGAAAGCGCCAGGCTTCTAAAATCCGGAGCAACAAAGGAGCGCCAAACGAAAAAACGCTATGCGCTCCAGCGCTCGGACAGATCCGCGAGTTCCAAACGCCGATGAACAGTAACGGTATCAAAACAACAAATCCTGCTACGGGTCCCGATATGCCGATATCGAACAGCGTGCGCCTCCGGTAAATGGGAGAACGAATAGAGATAAATGCGCCGAGTGTTCCCAGCAGCGTAGGAGAAGGCACAAAATAAGGCAGCGTTGCCTTTACTTTCCAGCGCCGGCAAGTGAAGTAATGGCCGAACTCATGGAACAAAAGGATCAGCAGTAGCGGCAAGGAATAAGCTAGACCTGTCCAGATCTTTTCACTGCCGCTTAGTAGTAATTTGTAGCCTTTTAACAGGTTCTCGTCATTCAAGCCGTGTCCCTGGTGGAAGCTCCACGTAAAGGCAAATCCGAAAACAGTAGTGGAAAGGAGCGTCAGCAGAAATAGAAGGACGTTCAGCCACGGTCCACGAAGCCACCCGTATTTAGCGGCAACTTTCCCGCTCCGTTCAGGATGAAGCAGCCAGTTCGCAGTTTCCCCGGTGCTTGTCTCATGAGCGGCCCGGCCTGTCAGCACCGGCTCAGACATTGACTCTACTGCAATGTTTGCAGCTCTTTACCTGGCTTGAAGCGCACGGCTTTTCCTGGAGGAATCGCCACTTCAGCGCCGGTTCTCGGATTTCGTCCAATGCCTGTTTTTCGCGGCCGTACATTAAATATGCCGAACCCTCGCAACTCAATTCGATCACCCTCGCTGAGCGCTCTCTTCATAGTCTCGAAAACCGTTTCAACAGCCATCTCAGCCTTTGTCTTCGTAATACCGGTACGGTTCACGACTTCATTTATGATATCTAGCTTTATCAGAAAGCCTCCCAAAAACCAGCCGTT
>JAFAZU010000670.1 GCA_019239585.1 Acidobacteriaceae bacterium | reverse complement strand
AACAGGGGCTCGTGCCCAAACCGGTTCTCCAATTAATAAAAGAATCAGAAAAAGCGGAAGGAGCGGCGTTCGGAAGAGAAATTTCATGCGGCCTCAAGTGAAAACTCGGCCGCAGGAGAATCAGGCGATTTGAACCAGCACGACCGTAATATTGTCCGGCCCGCCGGAATTCTTCGCGGCTTCAATTAAGTAGTGGCATTTCTCACAAAGATTTTTCTCGGAATTTAGCGTCTCGCGCAAAATATTTTCGTCTATTACGCCATACAGCCCATCGGAACACAGCAGTATCTGGTCGCCGGCGCTGATTGGAACCGTATAAGAATTGACCCGCAGCTCATCCGTTGTCCCAATCGCCATAGTGAGCACATGCCGCATCGGATGACGGCGAAGCGCATCATCCGTGAGTCCCAGCCGCGATCCTACTTCCGCAACCCAGGTCTGGTCGCGAGTAACCAATGAAAAATCATTTTGCGAACAAAGGTAAGCCCGACTATCTCCTACATTCCCAATCTGCAGTTGACCGCCGCCGATCATGCGGGCAGCCAGCAAGGTCGTACCCATCCCCTCCAGTTCCGGATTGTTTTTCGCTGCCTGCCGCACCGCCCAGTTCGCTTCATGAAATCCAACTTCCAAGCTGTCGAGTCCATCCGTCGAAGAGTGGCACAGAAATTCATACAGGCTTTCGGCGCCCAGATGCGAAGCGTACTCGCCCGCGTTCGCTCCGCCCATGCCATCCGCCAGAATGAAAACTCCGTAGTCGCTGTCGCTAATGAAATAATCTTCATTATTCGGCCGAACGCAGCCTGGATCAGATAAGCCGAAAGCTTCAAGCATCAGGGTCAGATCGAATTATACTCGCAGGCAGAATAGGATATTCATCCAAATGTAAATCAGGGCATACCGGCAGCGGCTTATCTACCTAAAATCAGTAGTACCGAAACTTTTTGTATTCATCTGTTTTTTATCTAAGGAAGGTATTCTGTAGCGCGAGATCATCACATATGCGCTGCCTTCCTTCTGCTTCCCTTTGTATTCTGTCGTTTTTACTGGGGCTGAATGCGAGTGCTCAAGTGGCGCGAACGGCTATCACAGGTACGGTGTTTGACGAGCAGGGAAGCCGCGTTCCCAATGCGGTGGTGACCGCCACCGAAGCCGCTACGGGGCTGCAGCGGCAAACCGAAACTTCCTCTCAAGGCGTCTACTCACTGGCTGAGCTTCCCGTTGGCAACTTTCGGGTCGAGATTACCAGACCCGGCTTTGCTTCTTTCTCCGTCGAGAATGTCCGGCAAACCGTGGGGCAAACCCGTACTCTCGATGTCACTTTGAAGGTAGCCGGTCAAACGGAGAAAGTCCTCATTACGGAGTCGGCTTTCCAACTGGACCGCGTAGATGCCACAATTGGTTCCCCCATCGAACAGAAGCAGGTGCAGGAGCTTCCCATCAATGGCCGCAACTGGGCGACTCTCACCGCCTTAGTGCCTGGCGCAGTGGATACCGGTACCAGCGACCAGCGTTCCATCCGCTTTGTGGGCCATGGACTTGACGACAACAATCTCACCTTAGACGGCGTCGATGCCACCGCGATCTTCAACCAGGAGCAGCGACAATACGTGCGGCTCACAATTCCGTTGGACTCCATTGACCAGTTCGACGTCAAAGACCAGACGTTTGGCGCGGACGTTGAAGGCGGCACATCCGGCGGTCAAGTCGCCGTCGTGTCGCCCTCGGGGACGAACTCCTTCCACGGCAACGTATTCGAATACTTCCGCAACGATGCCATTGAGTCCCGCACCCCCTTTAGCGGGCCTTCACCTAATCCCTTTCTTTTGAATCAATTCGGCGGAAGCATCGGCGGCCCAATCGTCCGCAACAAGTTCTTCTTTTATGCCAATTATGAAGGCTTGCGCCAGCGTCTGGACGGTACCCAAATCGGACTGGTGCCCAGCCCGAGCTTCCTGCAACGAGCCTCTCTTGCCTCTCCGGCGCTGCTGTCCATCTTGCATTCCTATCCGGTCGGTACCTCCCCGACTTCGAAACCCGATGTCTGGAACTATGTGGGGCGCGGTCGCCAGATTGATAATGAAGACTCCGGCATGATCCGCCTCGATTATCGGTTTTCAGATAAGACCACTGCCTTCTTGCGCTATAACGCCGACGAGGCTGTGCAAACCACTCCGACAGGGCAACTGATCGCTTTGACTAAGTACAGTACCAAGTTCAACAACGGCATCTTTGAGGTTCTGCACATCTTCACCCCGACTCTGGTGAACGAATTCAAATTCGGTTTTAATCAGGACATTTATCACAGCGGAACCGTTTCGCCCGTGCCCTACACCTTCGCCGTGACCGGTTTCAGCTCCTTGGCCGGAAATACCACCTCCGACAATCCTTCTAAAGCGATTAGTGTTCTCGATGACTGGTCCTGGTCAAAGGGCACTCATACCTTGAAATTCGGTTTTGAATTCAAGCGCATCTTTCTGAATCAAGGTACGTCCAGCAGCGGAACTCTCACTTATACGTCCACCGCGAACTTCCTGAATAATTTGGCCGGCACTGCCTCTTACACTGACATTCTTCCCTTAGTGAAACAGCGCAAAAACCAGTATTGGGGCTACCTCGAAGATGAGTGGAAGGTCACTCCCTCCCTTACCGTGAATGCGGGAGTCCGCTACAACTACTTCAACGCTCTACATGCGCTCAACAATCAAGCTGCTCCGTTCGATTTCGACACCTGCGGCGGCTTCTGCCCTCGAACCTATTCCTTCTTCCACCCGCGAAGCAACGACATTGATCCTAGAATCGGTATTGCCTGGTCTCACCGCGCTACCGTTCTGCGGGCTGGCGGCGGCATTTACCACACCGATGGTCAAATTGACGATCAGAATCTGCCGATCTCCAATACCGTCAACCGTTACTCTTTTAACAACACCAATCCTGCCTTCCAGGGCCTGTCCTATCCGCTTGGCCCTTTTCTCACTTACGCCGAGGCGGGCGGGCTTGGCGTGGTTTCGCCGCGTGCTTTAGATCGAAATCGGAAAGACAATTATGTGGCCGCATGGACCTTCTCGGTTCAGCAAACCTTGCCGGCGAACCTTCTGGGGGCCGTCAGTTACCTTGGCAACAAAGGAACCGATATCCTGACCACCACTTATGTGAATCTCGCTATTCCTCCTGCGAACGTCGTGCCCTATCCGCAGTTCGGCGTGGTTTCCTGGCGCGGGGATGTCGGAAACAGCACCTTTCACGCGCTCCAGTTCAATATCCGGCGCGTCTTCCAGAATGGTCTGCTTCTCTCCTCCAATTACATGTGGTCGCACTCGATCAACGATGGCAGCATCGGCGGAGGCGACTCGGACGTGCCGCAGAACTCTTTTTGCCGTGCCTGCGATAAAGCGAGCAGCGACTTCGATGTCCGTCACCTATTTAATCTCTCGACGGTGTATCAGCTTCCTTTCGGCGCGGGGAAACGATTCCTCAGTGCGCCCGGAGTACGCCGCGCGGTCCTGGGCAATTGGGAAGTGAGCGCCATCGGAACGGCTCAAACAGGATTACCGGTTAACATCACCATCGACCGCAAGAACAGCGATGTGCCCGGACTGTTTTCCGTTAACGGTGTGGAACGTCCGAATTATGTAGCGAACGTTCCGCTCACGCCACCGGGCGGCTCCACGCCGAACCACTGGATTAATCCCCTTGCCTTTGTAACACCTGCCAGTCAGACATTCGGCAACTTGGGCCGGAATGCCTTCCGCGCACCGGGTATTTCGCAACTCGATCTTGGCTTATCAAAGTACGTCACTATTACGGAGCGATGGAGCTTCCGCTTCCGCGCGGACCTTTTCAATGTCCTCAACCGGGCCCAATATGGGGCTCCTAACGCCAATTTGTCTCAGTCGAACTTTGGCGTCATCACGACCACCGTCAGCAGCTACGCCACTGGTCGTGGTACACCCCGCGAGCTTCAGCTATCGGGGAAGTTCATGTTCTGACCCGCAGACGTGA
>JAFAZU010000605.1 GCA_019239585.1 Acidobacteriaceae bacterium | reverse complement strand
ATGGCGGTTTACACGCTCAGCGGCGCTCTGTCGGGGTTGGCGGGAGTAATCCTTGCCTCCCGCTTAGGTGCCGGCCAGCCTGTCGCTGGGACAGCCTGGGAGTTGGACGCGATCGCCGCTGTCGTAGTCGGTGGCACGTTGCTAACGGGCGGTCAGGGCGGCGCTGGGTCTACCCTCATTGGTGTCCTGCTGCTCGGAGTCCTTTTTAACGTCTTCAATCTCGAAGGCACCATCAGTTCCTGGTGGCAGTGGGTGTTGCGAGGTTTGTTCCTGCTGGCCGTCGTAATTGTGCAAAGCACCTTAAACAGGCGTGAATCAATCCACCGTGCAACTCACAGGTGAGGGAAATAACCCGCTCGGAATCCGGTTATTCCGTTCCCATGACCAGGCCTTCAATATCGTGCTTCTGCGTGACGGGTACGAGTTCATCAACGACGCGGCAGACGAGCCGGTCGCGCACCGATTGAGGCAGGGCGGCGTAATAATCTCTCGTCACCATCATGTCATGCAGCGCGGCGTGTCCGGCCCCCGGCGCGTCCATCCCAATCACCAATACCGGACGCGCAATGGGCGATGGATGCGCCGTGCCGCGATGCACGGTTAATGCAGAGCGGCACGAGACATCGCCCATTTGTGGATATTTTCTAACGCCCCGCTCCGCATAATGGGACCAAGTTGAGGGGTCTGGGAACATCTCGTGCTTCCACGAACGGCCATCCTCCCACTGTGTACCCGGCGCCACTTCGAACGGCCCCATATCCGGCGTGACATCCACCCCGGTCAGGTTGAAGGCGAGCGACGTGATCCGGCGATCTTCGTAAGTCTCCCTCGGTGACGGAAAGTCGCGGTGCCAAGGCTGGTTCTTGGCGCCCTGAAACGGCGTGTCGAAGCCAATCTCGACAATCTGGTAATCGGGGCCCAGCACCGCCTCCGACATCGCAGTAATCCAGGGATGGGTTGCCAAATCGACAAATCCGCTGATAGCCTGCGGGTGCAACTCCACATACCACCGTCGCGGTCCCCTGCCGACGGCACCGCGAGGACGCTGGATCGCCTCCCAGAAAGCAGTCATCATATCTTCCCTGAGCCGCTCAATAAATTCGCGGGGAAACGCCCCCTTCTTCCCTACCACGCCGTCGCGCTGGAGGGTAAGCACGTCTTCGGTCACATTCTCAGTCTGGGTCGTCGCTGCAGCAAGCACTGCCATTAATACTTCCTCCCGGATGCTTCATTGTTGTCACAAGTAGCGTAGCTTTTACAAGGGCTCTGGTGCAAACTCTGCAGAAGGGCAGATGATAATCCCAAGAAGTTTTCAGACGATCATGCGGCGCGAACAGCCGCCCAAATCTCCGGAGTCGTGATGGGCCTCCCCGCCAACTTTCCGATCTTGAACTGACGCTTCTTCATCGCTCGCTCATCCTCTGCACCAAATCACGTGAGCTCACCTGGAAGCTGAGATACCAGCGCACGCACAGCACGATCACTTCACGGTCAAAAGGCCGTCCTTGGACCAGTTCTGGCTCCGCTTCTGCTACACCCATCCCAGCCATGATCACCGCTCAGGAAAGTTCTGTCCGAGTTTGCACCAGAGCCCTGCGCCTAGCGTGTCTCAGGCGAATGTAGACCAGTAAACCCACCAGAGAGACACTGAGTAGCGCCACTGAGGTGGGCTCTGGCACGATGGTTGTCTCTACAAAGGTCTGGAAGAATATGCTGTACGGAAAGAAAGACATCGGACCAGTGCCGATGTCCAGTGCGAAGCTTCCACCGGTGTACCCTGAGCCGTAATAGTAATACGCTCCGCTTGCACCTGGGAAGGGCTCCGTAGCAGTCAGTACAATCGCCAACTGATCGCCCGCTGTCACTGCGATCTTCTGCGCGCCGTAGTCGAACTTGGTCAGTTCGGCCTCGTGAAAAGGGTACAGCCCATGAGTGGGCAAAATCGCGCCGTCGACGGAGGCAGACCCAAGCCGGGTAGAAGTCGGAATACCGGCGGATATCGTGTAAATTGCCGCCGTGAGAACCGATGGAAGGTTGAGACTGGTTAGAGGAATCTCGACCGTGCTTAACGTGCCGCTGCGGCCCACGGTGAAGGTCTGGATAGCGATGGGCGCTCCGTAATGACCGGAACCAATCCCTCCATCTTGGATGGTAGAACTCGAAAGAAAACTTTGGTCGAGAACCGTATCAGCCTGGACGGTTTCAGTTCCAAATGTTAAGAAGACCACCTCGCATGCCATCAACAAGAGATATATGCGCATGGCGTCCATGATACGACTTCTGCGGAGGTGCTCTGTTGCATCTTGGTTTTAATTGATCTCTGAGAATGTAGCAGTGAAGAAGCAAAGCCCAGGGCGCAATCCCCTATTCGCGAAAAGTTACTGGCAAACCAACAGGACGCCTGAGTGTCCGGCCCCCGATGTGGTTTGATTTAGGTAGCTGGTTGAAGCTCATTCATGCATGACCTCTTTCTCAGCTTTCACCGCTCAGATTCAAAAGCTGTCGCGGTGTTTATCGGAGCCGGTCTAGCCGAAACGGGATCGATGGGCCGCGATCCTATTTTTCCGAAAACTGTTACGCACCACTAAGCGCAAGCCGCGTGTCATTGTGACGGACAAACTTTGCAGTGATGGAGCCGCAAAGAAAGTGTTTCTCCCACGCGTTATCTATCGGCAAAGCCGTTACTTAAATAACCGGGCGGAAAACTTGCATCAGCCCACGCGACGGCGGGAGAGGCAAAGGAAAAAGTTTAAGTCCCCGGAGCAAGCACAGCGATTTCTTTCCGTTTTCGACCCGATTGCCACTCACTTCCGAACCCACCGCCATCGCATCGCGGCGGAACGACACCGAGCCTTACGAGAAGAGCGGTTCGTGATCTGGAACAAGATCGCTGCTTTGCACAGTTAAACGATTCCCGTCTGATCGCTCCATCGCTCGTTTAATCACACCCCGATCCGCAAGTTGACAGTGCCCTTCCGGTTTGTCCCAATCTCCCAGCCTTCTCCGCCTCGCACTTCCGATAGGAACCTATCGTTTATGAAGACCTATTCAAAAGCCGAGCCTGTGTGTCTGGCGTGACACAGCTGTCTCATTAGAAGCCCACAGGTCCTTGTTCTACTTGCTGTGTTTTCAAGTATCTAACGTGTGGCTGTGCATCTGCTTTCGTTCAGTACATGGCAAACAGTAAATTCACCCAAAGCATCTGCATCGCGCTGTGGTTGACTGCCGCCGGTCCGAAACTTGTGTATGGCGCGGATGCGCATACCCCAGCACGTCGCATCGTGATCTCACTTCCCCAAAGACGGCTCATGCTTTTTGAAGGTGAGTCGATTGTCACAACCTACGACGTAGCCGTGGGTAAGCCGTCCACTCCGAGTCCCGTAGGGCGTTGGGAGATTGCAAATCGTATTGACCAGCCTACCTGGTATCGGCACGGAAACCCGGTCACGCCCGGACCGCACAACCCGCTAGGAACACGGTGGATTGGATTGTCCAAAAGTGGATATGGCATTCACGGAACCAATGAGCCGGACTCGATCGGCAAAGCTGTGTCGCATGGCTGCATACGGATGCGGAATCGAGACGTTGAAGAGTTGTTTGCGCTGGTCGAGCCGGGAATGACGGTTGAATTGATCAATTTCTAGTTGTCTATGTTGTAAGAATCTACAAACAGGAGAACGTATATGTCGCTCTTAAGAGAGCTTTTGCTGATTTCAGGATTCGGCCTGCTGACGATAGCTGCTGTCATCCTTATATGGGACCTTTACAAGACGATCATGGCGCGTAAGCTGCCGGGAGAGAACGCGGAAATGAGCACGCCACTACCGGTTCAGATGAACCGGCGCCGGATAGTAAAGCTCGCCTCTTGGGCGCTCCCGGTTTTGCTCGTTGGTTCCGCAATTACGGTCGTACCCAGCGGTATGGCCGGAGTGGCGGTAAACCAATTCGCCGGTACACGAGAGGAAACGCTTTATCCGGGCGTTCATTTTGTCTGGCCGCTGGTTGAAACGGTGGAATTGTTCAATATTCGCGACCAGATTTTCACGAGTGCCATCGACGACCTCAAGAAAACACACGGACTCAATCTCCAGACTCGGGAAGGCTTAACGGCGGCAGTGGCGGTCGCGGTTCGATACCGAATCCAGGCGAACAAACTCCCCTACGTTTATGCCAACTTGCCCCAACCGGTCGAGACGCAAATTGTGAACCCGGTTGTAGGCAGCGTGTTTCGGGAAATCGCACCGCATTACCTTGTGCGTGAGGTTTTTTCGACAAAGCGCGAGGCCCTGACGCAGGAAGCAGCCCGAATCATCACAGCGAAACTCGCGAAGGATGGCATTCAAGTTAAAGAGGTGACCCTGCGCGATATTCAGCTACCTGCCGAATATGCTCGCGGTCTGGAAGGGCTGCTGCTCAAAGAACAGGAAAGCGAGAGTATGAACATCGAGCTTGAGCTGAAACAGAAGGCGGTGCGCGCGGCGGAGCTGGAAGCTGATGCGCAGAAAGCACGCGAGGTGAAGGAAGCTGAGGCAAGGGCCCAAGTCACCGTGATTCAGGCGAAGGCGCAGGCTGACGCCATGCAACACACGTTGCCGCTAAAAGAGAAGCAGATTCAACAATCACGGCTGGAAGCGGAAGCGCGAAAAGCAGCAACCGTGATGAATGCGGAAGCGCAGAGCCAAGCGAAAATCATCGACAGTAAGGCCGAACTCGAAAGGCGCAGGCTGATGAGTGACGGCGACCAGGATCATATTCATAAAGTCGCGATGGCCGACGCCGAACGAATGAGGCTGGAAGCGTCAGTGCTGAAAGACAATCCGCTCCTGATTCAAAAAATCATAGCGGAAAAATTGTCTGACAAAGTGCAGATCATGATGGTTCCGAATGACGGAAAATTCTTCTTTGCCAATGATGTGCTCAAAGGATCGCAGATCACAGAGGTGAGCGGACACTAAGCAAGTTACCATTACCTTTACCGGGGTGCGGGATATCTCATTGAGACCGCACCCACTCTATTTTCATGCGAGTTGTTTCGTGTTTGGCGTTGTTACTGTCTGGCCTGGCTCAGGCCGACCAGATAGAAGACGCGGCTAATACCCTGGCGAAGAAGATCGCCGGGCATTTGTTGTCGCAGGAAAGAGCGCATCTAGCGGTACGCAACTTTTCAAGTTTGCCTGCCGCAGATGCGATGCGTGCTCGAGCCAAACTGGAGAATGCATTACCCAAGCATTCACGGACCAAGAACGTGGTCGATGTGGTCCTGACCTTTTCAGAAAATGCCGCGGGCTATCTCTGGGTGGCGGAAATCCATAAAGGAGAGGTGGAGATGGTAGCCGTTCCCACTCACAGTATACCTGCGTCGCTCGATCGACCATTACTCACGAAACGTTTGGTCTGGGAGCAAAGCGAACCGCTGCTTGATGTTGTGCAGCAAGGTGGCCGAACAGTGGTTTTGAGCAATGAAAGAGTGGCTCTTATAGAAGCCGACAAGCGATCCGACCTGGTCATTAATGTCCCTCGCGTACGGGATCCCAGGGGTCGGCTGGAGGTGGATGGCAATACGCTCATCGCGTACTTCCCAGGAGCCACATGCCGTGGTACAGAAGAGCCTTTGCACCTGGATTGCGATGCTTCATCCGCAGAATTTTTTTTAAATGGCGAGAAAGTACGCTTTATGCCGGGCCGAAATACCATTGCAGGTATCCGACCCGGCGATGAAACCGCAAGCGTTTGCCAAGGAAAGAAACTGATGGCCGTCAAGGAGAATGTAATTGGACTTCTCGGCCCGAACGGCGACGTTCGTGATACAACGGAACTGCCGGGTCCAATTACAGCGCTGTGGCCTTCCTATGAAGGTGTGATAGCGGTGATACGGAATCCGGAGACGGAGCAATACGCAGCGTATGCGATATCGGTTGATTGCAGTAGCCGCTAGTTGCCTGTCTGCAGTGCTGACCGCGGGAGTCCTCCGTCCCCGATATGGAGGGATGCTGCGTGTTGAGACGAGCGCTACGGGAGAGATCGGCGCAACGCGATTCGCCGGGCAGATTTATGAGACGTTAGTGCGCTGCGATAGCCACGGTGAGATGAAGCCGTGGCTCGCTACGGGTTGGATTCACAACGCGTCCGTCGGAAAGTGGATTTTTTCAGCGCGTAAGAATGTCGTGCTGCCTCACGAAACTTTATGGAATCCTGGCGAGGACACGTTGACCGTACCGGATACCAAACCGCTCGACCAAATCCTGGTCGAAGCTGGCCTGGGTGACAAAGTCGTGGTGGAAAGTGGCCCATTCCGGATACTGAATCAGCACGTCGGAGAGTCGGTGCAATTGGGCGCCAACGAAAGTTATTGGGGCGGCCGTCCCTTTCTGGACTTCGTCGAGATTCACATGGGACGAACCAGGCGCGATCAACTGCTGGATTTCGAGTTAGGGAAAGCGGATGTAGTGGAAGCCGAGATTACCGACATCAAAGCCTTGAAACAAGCGAACGTCGTTTTGCAGGTTTCAAAGCCTCTCGAAACGGTCGCGCTGGTATTTGAGAAACAAACGTCTAGCCTGACGAGGCAGGCAGTGGCATTGAGTGTCGATCGCCTCGCGATGCAACGAGTGATGCTCGACAAACAGGGTGAGGTGTCAGGCGCATTGCTGCCGCAGTGGATTAGCGGGTACGCGTTTCTGTTTTCGACGGCACACGATGTGTCGCGTGCCAAGGCTTTAGCTCCAGCCGGCAGTACTCTGTTGCTTTGTGAGGACGACCGCGATAAGGTGCTGCGGTCGCTGGCAGATCGGATTGCAGTGGATGTGAGTCAGGCCGGAATCAATGTCCGGCTGGCGACAAGCGGCTGCGAGGCGCGCCTGATCAGGTTGCCCATCAGTTCAGTGAATCCGCAACAGGCACTACTGGCCCTTGCCTCCAAATTACAAATCGCCGCACCAGAATGGGCTTCGCCGTATGCCATGGAGTCCGATCTGCTGCGGGATGGCCGGGTTGTTCCACTGTTTCATTTGCCCATCGTCTATGCCCTGAAACCAAATGTCAGGAACTGGTCAGTGCCATGCAACCTGGCGGATGTCTGGCTTGAGGAGACGCGGTGACATTTCGAACCAAACTGCTTATTGTCTCCTCCCTAACCGTGGCGGGCGCTGTGACGATAGTAACAGGGGGCGTCCTGGTGGCCGCACGGCAAGTATTCGAACGGGTAGATGCCGAACGGCAGGAAGCGCTGCTCGAGCAGTTCAAAAGGGAGATTAAGACACAAGGAGCCGCCGTCAGCGCGGCTGTCGTACGAGCCGCCTCATCAACACTTTTGACGCGCATGGCGGCGGAAGCCAATCAACCGGAGCCCGATTTTGCATCGTTCTACACCGATGCGCAAGTGCTTGCCGAGAACACCGGCTTAGAATTTCTGGATATCACACGAAAGGATCTCATGGTCCTGTCGTCAGCCCATTGGCCCGTCCGGTTCGGATATAAGAACGATTGGCGATCGTGCATCGAATGCAAGCCGAATCAGGCTTTCCTGACAAAGATCCCTTTGCCGGATGGCACGACAGCCATGGCTCTGGCTGCATTTCAGAGGCAAGGCGATCTCATCTTACTGGGCGCCAAGCGGCTGGATGCAGCGTTCATGAAAGCTTTGGGCGAAGCCCCCGGAGTAAGGACGCTTCTCTGGGTCGGCCCGCAGGAATGCTTCAGTGCAGGAGGCCCTGTAGCGTTGAGCGCGGAATTTCAGAATCTAGTGGTTGAAGCTTTGCGAAAGCCGGTAGTTTCCCGGCGAATCGGTAACGAAGCTTACCTGGCAGTTCCACTCCAGCAGAACGGGGCTGTTTTCGGCGTGCTGTTGGTGGGAACCTCACTCCAGCAACAGATCACCTTGGAGCGATCAATCCTAAAAATTGGGTTTTGGGTCGCCGCAGGGGGAATTCTGCTGGGTGTCTTGCTCGGATGGTGGGCAACGGAACGCGTGACAAGGCCTGTCAATGAACTGGCCCGGGGAGCACGCGACGTAGCGGCGGGTAACTGGAGCGCTAAAGTGAATGTCCCAGCCGGCGACGAAATGGGAGAACTGGCAGACGCATTCAACAGAATGACGGCGGAACTTGTGGAACGGCAGAATCGAGCATTGCAGGCTGAGCGAGTGGCGGCTTGGCGTGAACTAGCGCGAAGATTGGCCCACGAGTTAAAGAATCCGCTGTTTCCTCTGCAGATCACTATTGAAAATATGCAACGCGCGCGTGCCGCCGGAGCGCAGGAATTTGACGAGACGTTTCAGGAAGGTGCGCGCACATTGCTCGACGAAGTGAGAAATTTCAAGACCATCATTGGACGGTTTAGCGACTTTTCCAGAATGCCCCCTCCTCAGTTTGAGCGAGTGAATATCGGCGACGCGATTAGCGACGCAGTAAGGCTATATGAGGCACAACTGAGCCTGAATGATATTAGGGTGCATGCGCAAGTAAGCTGTGCAGCGCTGACGATAGATGCTGACCCGGATCAACTGCGGCGAGCATTGGGCAACCTGATCTTAAATGCCATTGACGCGATGCCCAATGGAGGCTCACTTACCTTCTCTGTTGTCGGACTCGAGCATGCCGTTCGCATTGCCGTTACAGACACCGGTCAGGGGCTGACCGAAGAGGAAGGGTCACGTTTGTTCACACCTTATTACACAACCAAGCAACATGGCACGGGGTTGGGACTAGCAATTGTACAGGGAGTGGTGAGCGACCATCAAGGAACAATTATCGTGGAGAGCGGCACGGGAAGAGGCGCAACTTTCATAATTGAGTTACCAATAACGCAGAGGGCGGCCGAGCGTCCATGAGTCGATTGCTCATAGTGGATGATGATCACAATACACTGGCCTCGTTGAGTCGTGCATTCCGTCTGGCAGGACATGAGACCACAGTCGCAGACTCGGCAGTTCGGGCGCTTGAGTTAGTTCGGTTCCGCCCGTTCGATCTGATCTTTTCTGATGTGGTAATGCCCGAGAAAGACGGGCTGACACTTCTTGCGGAAGTGCGCGCGATGGGGGTGACAACGCCTGTCGTGATGGTATCCGGACAAGGGACTTTGGACATGGCGGTGCGTGCAACAAAGTTGGGCGCATTGGATTTTCTCGAGAAGCCCCTTTCCACGGAAAGATTGTTACTTACGTTAGAGAATGCTCTGAAAATCTCAAGGCTTGAGACAGAGAATGATGACTTCCGCTCGCGTTTCGCACGCCATGAGATTATCGGCCAAAGCGAAGAAATAAGGCGCATCCTGGCCCAGGTGGAGCGGGTAGGGCCTAGCATGTCCCGGGTTTGCCTTCTTGGTGAAACAGGAACAGGAAAGGAAGTAATCGCCCGTGCCATTCACGAAACGAGCGCCCGTAAAGCGGGTCGGTTCATCACTCTCAATTGCGCTGCTGTCCCGGCTGAGTTGATTGAGAGTGAACTGTTCGGACATGAGAAGGG
>JAFAZU010000566.1 GCA_019239585.1 Acidobacteriaceae bacterium | reverse complement strand
CCCCCGGGCGCGCGTAGTCACGCTGGTCTTCATCGTGATTTTTATCACCACGATTGAGTTGCCTGCTGCCTTTATGCTGATCTACTGGTTCGCGATCCAGTTGCTAAGCGGGCTGAGTTCGTTGGCGAGCGTATCCCAGGCGCAAGGCATCGCTTGGTTTGCGCATGTCGGCGGGTTCGTGGCAGGTCTTATTCTGGTGCGCATTTTCTCGGGCAACCGTCCGCGCTATTCGTACTAGTCATCTTCATGCACGATCCCAACGAACCGTTTGAGAACTTGCGGCCCCTCGATGTGCTGGCGATTGCGGCGCATCCGGATGACGTGGAACAAACCTGTGGCGGCACGCTGATTCGTTCGGCGGAGCTTGGTTATCGGACCGGCATTCTAGATCTGACGGCCGGTGATATGGGAAGCCGCGGCACTCCGGAGATTCGCATGGCGGAGTCAAAAATTGCCGGAGAGCAGATGCTGCTGGCGTGGCGTCAAAATCTGCGCTGGCCCGATGCCAGACTGGAAAACACCATTACAGCGCGGATGACGCTGGCCGGGGTGATCCGGCGCATCCGCCCGCGCGTGGTCATTCTGCCTTATTGGACGGGCCGTCATCCGGATCATTACCGGACTTGTGAAATAGGCTATGAGGCGTGCTTTCTGGCGGGGTTGCGACGCTTGGAAGAAGACACTCCTCCGCACCGGCCCTTTAAGATTCTCTATTCGTCGCTATATGCGAATGTCACGCCGTCGTTTGTGGTGGACATCTCGCGCCAGTTCGAGCGGCGCATAGTAGCTTTGCTGAGCTACACTTCACAGTACGGAGATGCCGAGACAGCTTCCGATCTGTTTCCTTCGCATAAAGAAGTAAAGGAGCGTCTCGAATCGGTCGCGCGCTTTTACGGCAATCTGATCGGGGTTAAGTATGGAGAGCCTTTTATTGTGAAGGAGTCTATGCGGGTAGACGATATCATGAGCATGCCCGTCCGCAGTATTTGATTTTTATTCAAATTAGAGAGTAATGATGAAAAAACTTTTACCGCTGTTCCTCTTGTGTTTGCCGCTTCTTACATGGGCGGAAGCGCCCACGCAACGCTTAAACAACGCTGCTGAAGTGCTTTCAGAAGTCATGTCAGCGCCGGATAAAGGCATTCCCACCAATTTGCTAGCCAAGGCGCAGTGCATTGTGATTGTGCCGGGAGTGAAGCAGGCGGCTTTTATCGGCGGCGCGAAATATGGCAAAGGATTTTTCTCCTGTCGGCGCGGCTCGGACTGGTCCGCCCCAGCTTCGGTGCGTATTGAGGGCGGCAGTGTCGGCTTTCAAATCGGGTTAATTGAGAGCGATCTGGTGTTGCTGGTGATGAATCGAAAAGGAGCAGACCGTCTTCTTTCTACTCAGTTCACGCTGGGCGGCGTGGCCGAAGTAGCGGGAGGTCCGGTAGGCCGATCCTCCACGGCGCAAACGGATGCAAGCTTCCGGGCTGAAATGCTTTCGTACTCGCGGGCGCGCGGCGTATTTGCGGGTGTATCTTTGCAAGGCGCGACTTTACGCCAGGATGTCAGCGACAATGCCGAGCTTTATGGACGTCCTCTGACGAACAAACAGATTATTCACGGCCCGGTGAGTTGGCCGCAAACGGGGAGCGAACTGCGCAGTGTGCTTGAGAAGTATGCAGCGCGGGCACGCCGTTTGAAGCGTCGGGCGTAGCGCGCTCAATGTGGCGGCGCAGCACTTTCTTTGAGCCAAGCCATTCTGCCGCTCGATCCAACGGCCCAGGGCAGACTCAACGCATTCCAACCAGTGCCGTCAAACGGTCGCCACGTCTGCCCGTCATCCATTGAAATATCGCTTCCATTGGGACCGGTAGCAATCCAGGCTCGCTTTTGTCGGTCCCAACCCACTGCGGAACGGTATCCGCCTGGAGGCACGGCGGCGACTCGCCAGCTTATTCCACCATCGGAAGTAAACGCAGCCGTGCCGTCGCGGTTTTGGGGGCTCTTGTAATCTCCGCCTGCTGCAACGCCGTGTTCGTTGTCGCGAAAGGCAAGGGAAAAAACTCCCGCCGCCTCGCTGTTTCCCTTTAAAGGCACGCTGACAACGGTCCACTGCGCCATGTTGTCAGTATCAAACGCGAAAATTCTAGGACCACCAAGGCCGCCTGTACCGAACAAAATCTTTCCGTCAGGCCGTATTGCCAGCGCCGAGTTGCTGGCGGCAAAAGCGCCTTCGCCT
>JAFAZU010000511.1 GCA_019239585.1 Acidobacteriaceae bacterium | reverse complement strand
GTGCAGGTGCAGGTTGACACGGATGGGCAGGCAGATGGTCAAGCCGTGCGCCAGAGACTCGAACAGGTTCCAGGGGTCAGCAAGGTACTGGAGAAAATAGCTTCCGGCAATCGCCTGTATTATGAGGTGGAAAGCCTTCCGGACCGCAACCCGCGCGCTGATATTGCGCGCGCCATTGTTCATGCAGGTTGGAATTTGCTCGAAATGAAGTCCACGACCTTGTCCCTGGAAGAAGCCTATTTACAATTAACCGGCGCCCAACCAGGCAGCGCTGCTCTGGTGGATGGAGGTGTGCAGTGAGAAATATCTGGACGATTGCCCGCCGCGAGCTTTACTCCTACTTCGTTTCACCCGTGGCCTGGGTCCTGCTTGCGATCTTTGCGCTCCTGAGCGGCCTGTTTACTTACATCATCAGCGCCACTTTCGTTCGCTACTCGCTTGAAGGACAAATGCAAGGTCAGGGTGGTCCCATGAACCTGAACGAACAGGTGATCGCGCCGCTTTTTTCCAACATTGCGGTAGTCGGGCTGTTTTTGATTCCTCTCATCAGCATGCGTCTCTTTGCGGAAGAGAAACGGCAGGGCACGATTGAGTTGCTGGCCACGTCGCCTGTCCGTGACGTTGAGATCGTCCTGGGCAAATGGCTCGCGGCCGTACTGATGTACGGCGCGCTCCTGCTTGTGCTGCTGCTTGATTTCTCGTTCCTGTTTATTTATGGCAATCCGGATTGGAAACCAGTGGCAACGGGCCTGCTTGGTATCCTGCTGCAAGGTGCTTGCCTTCTCGCGCTGGGTACTTTCATCTCAACATTAACCAAAAACCAGATTGTCGCGGGAGCGATTGGGTTTTCGCTTTCTCTGGTGCTCTGGATCTTGAACTGGACCACCTCATTCGGTAATTCTGATTCCGTTCAAGTTTTGAACTACTTGTCGATTGTCAGTCACATGGATAGCTTTTCACGCGGCGTGATCGACACCAAAGATTTCGTGTATTACCTTTCTATGATTTTCCTTGGATTATTCCTGACGACTCGCTCACTTGAGTCGCTGCGGTGGAGGGCGTAAATGGCTGAGTCTATTTCCAACGAAAGCACGATGAGAATGCCGCGAGCCGAGACGGCTTCGGCCCGCCAAGCTCGCTTTGGAGCGACTGCCGGTCTTTACACTATCGTCGTGATTGCCATTTTGGTTTTGGTCAACTGGCTGGCGAACCGCTACAACAAAACTTACGATACGACCAGCAACAAGCGGTACACGCTCTCCCAGGAGACGCAGAAGATGGTCAAAAATTTGAAGTCAGACGCAACCATCACCTATATCGACAGGAGCAGCGGCTTCGAATCCGCAAGGGGCATGCTGGATCGGTATAAGAACCTTTCGTCAAAAATTCATGTTCAATATGTCGATCTTCAGAAACAGCCGATGATCGCCCGTTCTTATGGCCTGCGTTTTCCGGGTACCGCTTACGTGGAAGTCGGTCAGCGGCGTGAAGAAGCCAAATCCCTGACAGAAGAAGGTATTACGGGCGCTTTTCTGAAGGATTTGAAGGGCGTTCGCAAGGTTTGTTTCGTTAGCGGCAGCCGGGAGCACACGCTCGATAACACAGATGGCGGCGGACTTTCACGATTCAAAACTTTCCTGGAGCGCGACAATTATCAGGCCAACGCGGTCACGCTTCTGGATAAAACCGAAGTACCGAAGGATTGCAACGTACTTGTGATTGCCGGTCCACAATCCGACTACACTGCCAACGAAGTAACAGCGATCAAGAACTACGTGCAAAACGGCGGTCGTGTCATGTTCCTGCTGGACCCGCCCTTGAACTTTGGCCGTGAACACATCTCCGAAAATACCGGGCTTACAGATCTGCTGGCAAGCTGGGGCGTTACGGAAAACAAAGACCTTGTTCTGGAGCAAAATCCGATGGGGCAGCTTTTTGGGTATGGTCCCGAAATTCCGTTGGTGAACAATTATGAGTCACATCCGATTGTGAACGAACTCAAGAGCAGCTTTACCGGATTCCCAGTCACTCGCTCCCTGCAAGTCAAGAACGGCGATAAGAGCACGGTTGAAAAGCTGTTCTCCACAACGGATCGCGCCATTGCCACAACGCGCCTGGACTCGAACGAAATTAACCCAAGTGATCCGAGCAATAAAAAGGGACCATTCGTTCTCGGCGCTGCGGGCAGCTACAACACCGGTAATGCTAATAACCCCGGTCGGTTTGTTGTAATCGGCAGTTCCGGATTTATTTCCAACGCCATGATTACCTTTCAAGGAAATCAGGATTTGGCGCTGAACGCGGTGAACTGGCTCTCCTCTGACGAAGACTTGATCTCGATTCGCCCCAAAGCGCCGGAAGATCGCCGTTTAAATGTAAACCAGCGGCAGATGAACTTGTTTTTCTACTTCGATCTCATTGCGATTCCGCTCTTGATTATCGTGGGCGGAGTCACAATCTTTTGGAAGCGGAGATAGCATGAAGCCTCGTAATCTTCTGATTGCAGCGATTCTGCTTGCTGCCCTCAGCGGGGCTGTTTGGTGGTCAAAGCGTCACCCGGAAGCCGCGCAATCTACGCCGGCAACGCCGCCTAATCCCAAGCTGGTGGACATACCCGAAGCGCAAGTTCAAAGCATCAATCTGAAAAAGAAAGATGGCCCCCTCCTTACAGTGGAGCGTAAGGGCGATAAGTGGGCGATCACTCAGCCGCAGCCATACGCGACCGATCAGGACGCCGTCAACAGTCTGGCTTCTTCCCTAAATCCGGTCTCCGCCGATAATGTTGTAGAAGATAAAGCCACCGACTTGGGCAAGTACGGTCTGACTACGCCGAGTCTCACCGTTGCCGTTCGCCAAAAGAACGGCAAAACCAGCGATCTTGTTTTCGGAGATGATGTTCCGGCTGGATCGCTGGTCTACGCGCGGGTAGGAACCGAACCTAAAGTCTATGCGGTTTCCTCTTCCGTGAAAACGTCGTTCGATAAAGGCGTGAATGATCTGCGCGACAAACGCCTACTCACCTTTAATTCCAATAATCTGTCGCGGATTGAGCTTCTTTCCGGGAAATCCGACATTGAGTTTGGAAAGAGCAATGCCAATGATTGGCAGATTATCAAACCGCAGCCATACCGCGCTGATAATTTCCAAGTGGAAGAACTTCTGCGCAAGCTGACGGATGCAAAGATGGATCTTTCCACCAGCGCCGGTGATGCGAAGAAGGCGGACACAGCCTTCGCTTCCGGCCAGCCTGTTGCTTCCGCGAAAGTCAGCGATGCAGGAGGCACGCAAAGCCTAGACGTCCGCAAAAACAAAGATGATTATTATGCTCGTAGTAGCAGCGTGAAAGGCGTATACAAGGTATCTTCCGATCTCGGCAAGGAGCTTGAGAAGACATTAGATGATTTCCGTAACAAGAAAATCTTCGACTTTGGCTTCAGCGATCCGACAAAAATCGAAGTAACGGGAACTCCCGGCGATAAGACCTATACCCGTAGCGGAACCGATTGGAAGCTCAATGGGCAGGTAATGGATTCAGCCTCTGTTCAGTCGTTTATCGACAAGTTGCGCGATCTGGCAGCGACAAAGTTCGCTACGTCTTCATTCTCTTCTCCCGTGATGACGCTTGCAGTCACCTCTAACGACGGGAAACGTTTCGAAAAGGTCGAATTAGCCAAGACTAATGACGGCTATCTGGCGCGTCGCCAGAATGAGCCCGCACTGTATCAACTCGATAACAAAGCGGTAAGCGATATCCTGGAAGCGGGCAAGGCCATTAAGCCAGCCACTCCTTCAAAGAAGTAAAACGGAGCGGGTTCATGTCTGCTCTCAACACAGATCTCTACGAATTGACCATGGCGGCAGGCTACTTCGCCGCAGGAAAAACAGAAGAGGTTGCGACCTTTGAACTGACAACGCGGCGACTTCCGCACAGTCGTAACTTCCTTCTCGCCACCGGTCTGCAACAAGCAGTCGAATATCTTCTGAACTTACGCTTCGAAAAGGACGAGGTGGACTACCTTCGTTCCCTCCCCCACTTCCGAAACTCTCCTCCTGAGTTTTTCCAATTTTTATTGGATCTTCGCTTTACGGGAGATCTGTTCGCCCTGCCCGAAGGGACGCCGGTCTTTGCCAATGAACCGCTTGCTATCGTGCGCGCTCCCCTGGTCGAAGCACAACTGGTGGAGACTTACCTGCTTTCGACGTTTGCGTTTCAAACCACAATCGCGTCCAAGGCGGTGCGATGTGTCACCGCAGCCGAGGGCCGTTCCGTTGTGGAGTTCGGCAGCCGTCGCGCCCACTCGCCGGAAGCGGGCGTGCTTGGCGGACGGGCAGCTTATGTAGGGGGCTGCTCCGGGACCAGTAATACGCAATCGGGCATGAAGTTCGGCATTCCTGTTTTCGGCACGGCCGCGCACTCCTGGACCATGTCGTTTTCAAGCGAGAAGGAATCATTCGTTCAACTGCAAAAACTGTTAGGTGAGGCAACGGTCTTTCTGATCGACACCTACGATACCTTGCAGGGCGCGCAC
>JAFAZU010000375.1 GCA_019239585.1 Acidobacteriaceae bacterium | reverse complement strand
CCTGAGTGGCAAGTGCCTGGATGTAAACGCCATTTCGAAAGACAACGGTGCTCTTGTGCAGCAGTGGACCTGCTGGGGCGGCGATAACCAGAAGTGGACGTTGCAGTAAAAGGACAAACTGTCTCCTCCATGCAAAAAACTGGCCAGCGCGGTAATGCGCTGGCCCAGTTACATTCCAATCTCTTACCACCTCACAGTAATCGTTGCCACCGTTCGCCTGCTTTTTGTTGCATCGGGAATGCCTGTGAAATGTAATAGCCGAGTGCATCGCTCACATGCGTCCGCTTTGGGTCGCCCTTATCCAAGTCGCCCGTAGTATTGCCGCTTGCATCGCTTTTCCAGCAAACCTGCTCGAAATCTCGAATTAGCTCCTTGCAGCGGGGGTCCACAAACAATTGACACTCCTCCGCCGCGTTCCTTAAACGGCTGTTCACGCAGTTGATGCGGTCCTTCACCGCCGGATTAACAGAAGCCACCCGGAAGGCGGCCTCGAATGCCTCTCGCTTGCTCGCTAAGAAATCTCGAATGATGCTCCAGTCCGTCCGCGTTCCCGCGGTGTTTCGCTGGTTTCCGCTCGCGTCGCCATATACCTGCACCGTTAATCGCCCCTGCTCCCACATCGGTCTCGTTCTTTCGTAGAACGCCTCGCACGCTGCTGGTGTATTCGCATCCGGTAGGATGATTTCATCCAGCACATATACGTGATCGCCGTCGCGCTGCACCAGGACGGAGCACATCGGATCAACGTTAAAATCCATTGACCAGACCAATGCGCTTCCGGGCTTATAACGGCACGGCGCGACATTATCCGCCCGCTGAAATGCATGATAAGCCTGACCTTTCCCGATGCTCTCGAATCGTGCTTGAAACTCCTGCCGGAAGCAGCGTGCGTCCAACTCCCGCGCTGCGCTCGCCAGCTCTGTCGCGGTGACGTTCCCGCCCTCTTCCGTGCTGAACTGAAACGCCGCCCACTCCGGGTCTTTTTGCGCATATTCAAAGCGCTCGTAAAAATGGTTAAAGCCCTGGGGCGTTCCAATAAACAACGCACCGCCTTGACGGTCCGCCAGCGCCGGACGGATCACCTCCGTCCAGCACTGGGGATGCATCGAAGCATACTCATCCAACACAACAAAGTCCAAACCGTCGCCTCTCAGCGAGTCATACTGGTCGGCCCCGCGCAGCGCAATGACGCTGCCCCATTGGAGCCGGATGCTCAATTCCGTTTCACTCGGTTGCGATGCCCAAAACGGTTGGGTCAGCTTCTTCAGCCGGTTCCACGCAATCCGTTTTGCCTGTTTATAGCTCGGGGCCACATACCAGACTGTTCGATCCGGCCCGCACGCCGCCCGTAGTAATTCCACTAATGCCAAATGAGTTTTGCCGAAACGCCTGCCCGCCACCAGCACGCGAAATCTTTTATTGCTGGCCAGCACTTTCATTTGCGCCGGTCGTAGAGAAACGTCGAATGTCAAGCTTGCTTGCCTTCTTCTGCCCGAATCACAATGGCGGGTATTTTGGGAGTTCGTGGCTGTTTCTTTTCATGCCCCTTCTCCTGCATGCCGCACTTCGTTCTCGCCCAAAAAATGGCTGCCGTTGTGCTCCCGCCCGACGTAGCCATCTCATATAACGCCTGCATCACTTGGTCATTTGCATCGGGGTCTTTGTAACTGAATTTTTTGGTGCTGTTTTTGTCCTGTTGCTTGTCGGCTTCTGAAATTCTTTTCCTTTGCGTTTTTGATTTACCTGATTTCTTCCGTTCAGTCCGCTTCATGTGCGAACCTCCTGCGTACTTTCTACGTAGGCACGAAATCTCACTAACAGGTACTTACAATGTAAGTACCTGAATTTAAAGAGTTGAAATGTAAGTTACAAACCTGTGACTAACGCCAAGGCAGAATATACAAAGCGTAGTGCAGCGACAACGTATTTTTTCTCTATCTTTTTTATAACTTTATAAACAGGAAAAACCTACTCAGCGGTAAGCTATCAGAGCATTAAAGAACAGCTTAAACGCCTGATAACTCTGCGCTCTGTATTGAGGCCGCATGCCATACAAGATGATGTGCCCTTCGCCCGCTTTTGAGTCGACAATGGCGCTCTTGTTAGCAATTAAATTCGCGCCCAGCAACCAGCCCGAG
>JAFAZU010000129.1 GCA_019239585.1 Acidobacteriaceae bacterium | reverse complement strand
CGGAATGCGCTGAAACCGCTCAGCGCTCCAGGATCGGTGTGTTAAGGCACGCTGGAGCAGCGTTCGGTCCCGAAACTGATAATTGATGCGTTGCTCCAGCAGTTCAACACTCGCGTCCATGAGGAGCTTTCGCTTATTTAGCAGGTGTGGCAGCGCCTTTCAGCTTCGTGGCGGCATCCTTTTGTGTTTGTGCAAACTGCTTCACGCTGGCGGGCGCATCGTTCATAGCCAGCACTTTGTCAGCGGTTGAAATTGCGTCATCATACTGCTTGGCGCCCACATAAGCCTTCGAAAGGCGTGCTACCGGAACAGCATTCGTTGGCTGCGCATCGATAGCGGACTTGAAGTTTTTAATCGCGTCAGGATAACTTTTACGCAGATCAGCCGCTTGCCCCAAAGCATCATAGGCCTGCGAAGTCAGCTCCTTTTTGTACTCAGGCCATTGCTCCGGAGCCATGCCCAGCGGCGGAGTATTAGCAGTTTTCAAAAGGTCCAAGGCTTTATTCGCGTAATCATCCACCTTTTTCAGGCTTTGGTCTTTATCTAAATCGTTTTCACGCGTATGTCCGGCGATGCTCTCGGCCAGCAATACCCGCGCTGGAATGTTGTTCGGGTCTGATTCCAGCACGCGCTCGCCGTAAACGGTCATTTGCGCCTGGTCGCCTTTCCGCTGCGCCGCGTCCATTGCCATGTTCAAGAGCATCGGTTTGTACTCGGTATCGGCAAAATTCTCAAGCACATAAGTAATGGCCTGGAGTTCACCGTCATAGTTCTGCGCCTGGGCTGCGGCTTGGACCTTTTGTAAAGCCTCTACTTCTTTTTGCGATTTCGGCTTAGGTTGCTGCTGCGCTTGAAGCGTCATGGCAACCGCCAGTGCGACAACGGGTGAAATGGATGGAATTCTCATTGCTTTTGTTCTCCTGAATTACTCTGCAGTGCCTTCTCAGCAGCCTCGCGCGCTCTCGCGGAAGCGCCCTCAATAGCGAGAGTCTGCTTAAACTCTGCCGTGGCCTTCTCAAAATCTCCTGCCTTTAGCGCCAGTTGGCCCAGATAATAGTGTGACCAAGCCGTCGTGGCAGGATCTGGATTCATATCCACCGTACGTCCAAGGAGATTGAGCGCTTCGTCCCAATGTTTCTCTCCAAGATCAATTAGCCCCAATCCAAAGTACGCGCGCCCCTGCTTTGCTTTATCACTCGTCTGCTCCAGCGCCTTTTTATAGAGCTTACGGGCATTCTCATAGTCTTTCTGCCCGAACAGCCCCTCAGCGCTTTGCAGCGATTCTTCTGCCGGGTCCAGTTGCATCCTTGCCGGGGGAGCAATGACGCGGGGCGGCACCGACTGCGCAAACTCAACATTTTTCAATCGCTTTTCCTCTTTCTTCACGTCCAAAGCGGAAATCAGCTCGGGATAGTAAAGACGGAAGGCATCCTGCTGCTTTTCATAGTTCGGCAGCAATTCTGCCAAACCTGCCGTCAGGATATACCCTTCCCGCATCGCCTGATTCACAAAGGCTTGCCGCTTTTCCGGCCCGCCGTGCATTAACCGGCTGTCCAACGCTTTTACCACGCACTTTGTGACCAGAAGAGACCAATCATCCTTGTAAGCTAAATCCAAAGCCGGAGCGCCTTCGGCATACTTCTCTAAAGCCTTTTTCGATTTTATGATTTCGCTGTACTTAAAGGTAAGCGGGTCAAGCAAATAAGCCAGATAAGCGTCCCGAATCTCATCCACCACCGGGGCTGTTGTCGGCGAGATCACGAGAAAGTAGTCATCCCGGTAACTCCTGACCTGAATCTGATCCGGAGCGGCCAGCAAATCCAAGTAGATCTGAAATTTCCTTCCCAGATACCCGGAAGGGTTGCGCAGGTATCCATTTGTCTCAAAAAGAGTTCCGATCACCGGCTCCTGGTACTCACTCATGGCAGCCGCGTAAGCAGGTTGCGCCCGGGTCCAGAGATCCTCTAAATTGGCTTCTTTGTAAAATCGCGCCAGAAGCTCGCTCAAGCCGGCCAGCGCCTGAACATCCGGCGGCACCTGGGCGGGAACCTCAAAGTTAGGCGGTCCATTGGCCACTAAAGCAAACGAAATGTACTGGCTCAAGTCACCCGTATCGGTAGGCTTTTTGTGCTGCTTGTAAAAGGCGGTCAGCTCCGGCAGACTCGGGATCTTACGTTTGGCAAGCTCCTGGCGGATTTGGGTCCGTACTTTATAGTGTTCATTGATAGGGGAGTCGATACCCGCGTTGTAACCAGCGGTGTTAATGGCAGCTAGAGTGGTAAAAAGCGTAGGGCTAACGCTGAATCCGTTCTCTCCCGAACCCGCGGGGGCTCCTTGAGGAAAACTACCGGGGCTGGCGGCAACTCCCGCTGTGAGCAGCAGGAGGGAAATGAACGTAAAACGGTAAGAAGCAAAGACGTTAGGCAAGAGCAGCTTTCTGCCCCCCAGTGTAGCCCAAGCCGCGCCAAACCCGACTGAATCAAAATTTATGGTTCATCATCAAACTAGAGGAGATAACGATGGCTGTAAACGATACTCTAACCTCTACTACTAATACAAGTTCTGACAAACACGATACTCTGACCTTCACTGATTCAACTTTTGACAAGGACGTTCTGAATTCCGAAGTCCCGGTGCTGGTGGATTTCTGGGCCGAATGGTGCGGACCCTGCCGCATGATGGGGCCGACGGTCGACCAGGTTGCCTCTGAGTACGCAGGCAAGGTTAAGGTCGGAAAACTCGACGTGGACTCGAATCAGCAGACTTCCATGCGCTATGGAATCCGTGGAATCCCGACTGTGCTCCTCTTCAAGGGTGGTCAGGTTGTAGAGCAAAAGGTTGGCGCAATCGGAAAGCCGGAATTTCAGAAGATGCTCGACAAGCACCTGTAATTTTCACTCATTAAATCCGACCTGAAATTTTGAGATTAGAACCGGAAAAGCGGGTAGTTTTGCCGTTCGCTTTTCCGGTTTTTTGACCTGCTCTCGATAAACTCGACCATTTAGAATTGAGAATCTCAGCTTCGGCGTGAAAGAGAAGACGACGAAGGAGGATCGAGAGATGAAGAAAGGCCGATTCAACGAGGAACAAATTATCGGTATTTTGAAGCAGCACGAGGCCGGGCGCAAGGTGGCAGACTTGGCTCGCGAACACGGAATTAGTGAGGCGACGCTCTATACCTGGAAAAGCAAGTATGGTGGCCTGGAGGTCAGCGAGGCGCAGCGGCTCAAAAGTTTAGAAGACGAGAACCGGCGGCTGAAACACTTGGTGGCCGACCTCAGCCTGGACAAAGAGGCGCTGAAGGCGGTGGTACGAAAAAACGGGTGGAGCTTACCGGTTTGAGGGCGGATGTGGCGTTTGTTGTGCAGGAGTTCCGAGTGAGCGAACGCCGGGCCTGTGAGCTCCTGGAGGTAGACCGCAGCAGTTACCGGTATGAGCCGCAACCGGATCACAATACAGAACTGCGCCAAAGCATTCTGGAACTGGCGCGGCAGAAGCCGCGCTACGGTTACCGGCGCTTACAGGCCTTACTTGTGCGGCGCGGTGATCGCGCCAGCGTACAGCGTGTCTACCGGATTTATAAGCGGGCGGGATTAGCCGTACGACGGCTTTCCCGAAAACGCTTGTCGAGAGCGGCCACAGTGGCTTCCGCTCTTTGGCAGGCGAACCAGGAATGGGCGCTGGACTTTGTCTCGGACGCACTGGCGACCGGTCGGGGCATTCGTGTGCTAGCCATCGTAGATGCTTTCACCCGCGAATGCTTGGCACTTGAAGTCGATACCAGTCTCTCCAGTCAGCGTGTCACTCGGACGCTGGAGCAAGTCATCGAACAGCGAGGCAGACCGCAGACCATTCGTTGCGACAACGGGCCGGAGCTGACCAGTCGGCACTTCCTGAGCTGGTGCGAAGAGCGTCATATACAACTGATCCATATCCAACCGGGAAAGCCAGCGCAAAACGGCCATGCGGAAAG
>JAFAZU010000028.1 GCA_019239585.1 Acidobacteriaceae bacterium | reverse complement strand
CGCGCTTCATCACCAGTAACGGCATAGTACAGAGCCAGTTCAAAGCCGCGTTCCGGAGAGTCAGGAACGTTTTTGACCCGTTCTTCAAAGTTGATCCAGCGCGGTGTCTGGCGGTCGTGGTCGCGCTTCAATCTTTTCAGGCGCTGCGGTGTTAGCAGGAGCTGGGGCGAATGCTCTGAATGCTGAGCAAAAGTAACTCCATTCAGAGTGGCTATTGACAGAACTAGAAAGATCCCTAGGCGCAAACCAATATTTTTTCACAGAAGATCGGTGATGTAGAGTACTGGTATGGCCAGCGCACATGTTCTTCCGCAGGTTTCGGTCGAGGAGTATGAGCGAACCCCTGAACTTTTTGAGCGTCATGAATATGTCGATGGCGTTTTAATCGAGAAACCTGTGCCAACTTGGAAACACACACGCCTGCAAGGGTGGTTCAGCGTCTTGTTTTGGAAGTACTACTCCATTTTTGACGCTGGACCTGAGTTGCATAGTAAATTGCGAGAAAAAAATTGGCGCATTCCAGACTTTGCTGTTCAAAAACCAGAAGTTTCCAACCAGGAGAAGTATGCGGTTGCGCCTTTGCTGCTTGCCATTGAGATCCGTTCGCCGGAAGACAAGTGGGGCGAAATCCTCACCAAATTCGAAGATTATCATGCCTGGGGCGTCCCATACTGCTGGTTATTTGATCCTGAGACAGAGCGTGCCTGGACCTATCACAAAAGTGAAGATTTTGAGGAAGTGACAGGCAAAGGCCAGATCCAGGCCGGAGACATTCAACTCTCTCTGGAAGAAATCTTCTCCCGACTTCACCAGAGTTAGCGTTTTGCTACCCTGAAGGTTCCCTAGCTGCATTTGTTTTCGGCGCTGGCCGTCGCGTGTCGTTAGGATTGTAAAATGGCCGCCCGGGTCAGTGAAAGCTATGTTCTCCGTACCTACCCGTTTCGTGAGGGAGATCTGATCGTTAGTTTTTTTACTCGCGATCAGGGTAAATTGCGCGGGGTGGCGCGGCGGGCTCGCAAACCGAAAAGCAGCTTTGGCTCCGGGCTGGAACGCTTGTCATTGGTGAATTTAACGTATTCGCAAAAAGAAACGCGCGAACTCGTCAACTTGTATAACGGCGAGTTGTTACAGTCGCAATTTGATCTGATCAGTGATTTCGAGACGAGCGTCGCGCTGGATTACGTCGCCGAAATCAGCGAACACCTGCTGCCCGAGCATGAGCCGAACGAAAGATTTTTTCGCTTGATTACAGCTGTTCTCGCTCATATGCACACGCGAGTGCCGGGCGCGATCTGGGCGGCGATTACGTATTTTTCCCTTTGGGCGACTCGCCTTTCCGGTTTCCTGCCGAATCTGGCGAATCATCCCGAGCGCAGTTTGAGCCCTGAATCTCGGGAGCTTGCCGGCACGATGCTGCGCAGTACGTTGGCGGACCTGCCCACGCGAACTTGGAATAAGGATACGGCGCTGGATTTGCGGCGCTTTTTAGTTCGTCAGATGGAAGAACATGTCGAGCGCCGGTTTCAAACACCGCCCATGCTCGAAGCTCTGTAAACCACACGCATGGATACATTTCAAGACACCGTTTTCAAACTGAAACGTTACTGGGCGGACCGTGGCGCCATTATCCAGGAGCCTTACGATCTAGAAGTCGGCGCGGGCACCATGTCGCCGGAAACGTTTTTGCGCGTTCTGGGACCGAAGCCGTACAAAGTCACTTATGTGCAGCCGAGCCGTCGTCCGGCTGACGGCCGTTATGGCGAAAATCCCAACCGGCTTTATAAGCATCAGCAGTTGCAGGTGATTTTGAAACCCACGCCGGATGACGTGCTGGAGCAATACTTAGGCAGCTTGGAAGCAATTGGTATTGATCTCCGCAAGCACGACATCAAGTTCGAAGAAGATAACTGGGAAGCGCCAACTTTAGGAGCTTGGGGCGTGGGCTGGCAGGTAATGCTGGATGGCCTGGAAATTACGCAGTTCACTTATTTCCAACAGTGTGGCGGTATCGATCTCGATCTAGTTCCGGCTGAAATTACGTATGGCTTGGAGCGCATCGTGGCGTTTCTGCAAAACGTTGACAGTGTTTATGACATTGAGTGGGCGCCTGGTTTTAAGTATGCGGACGTGCGGCTGGCGGATGAGGAGCAGTTTTCGGTCTATAACTTTGAGATGGTCGATGTTCCACTTCTTTGGCAGGAGTTCGAGCTCCATGAGCGCGAGTGCCAGCGGCTTCTTAACTTATTTAGAGAGACGAAGGACCAGCGTCGCTTCCCGGTTTTGCCCGCCTATGAGCAGGCTTTGAAGTGCTCCCATTTATTCAATTTGCTGGATGCGCGTGGCGCTATCAGCGTGACGGAGCGCGTCGGCATTATTGCGCGCGTCCGCAAGTTGGCTGTTGGCGTGGCAGAAGCTTGGGTTGAACAGCAGAATCCTACAGCGCAGGAGGCAGCCGCATAGCATGGCCGATTTCCTGCTTGAGATTGGAACGGAAGAGATTCCGGATTGGATGATTGATGGCGCGTTATCCGATTTGCACGACAAGTTCCAGAACGCTTTTGGCGCGTTCGGCGGTAATGCGCTCCGAATGCAAGCTAGTCCGCGACGGCTGGTGTTATTGGCCGAAGCCCTTTCGGAGCGAGCCCCCGACACGCAAACCGTTGTGCAGGGCCCGTATCTGTCAGCTGGTCCGAAGGCCGCGGAAGGGTTTGCCCGCAAGAACAACACAACTGTCGAACAGCTCGGGACACTGCCGGACGGCAAGGGAGAGCGTTACGTTTTTCATCAATTAGTAAAGGGCCGGACGGTAGCGGACACTTTACGAGACAAGCTCCCCGAGATTGTTGCGAACATTCACTTCCCTAAAGGCATGTATTGGACGGGAAAGGGAGGTGTCCGGTTTATCCGGCCTCTTCGCTGGATTGTTGCGACCCTCAATGATCATGTCATTGATTTTGAAGTGGCTGGCGTCCGATCCGGCAATGCTACCCGTGGGCATCGGATTCTCGGATCAAAGGAACCGATTCCGGTCACTGTTGCTACATATGAGCAGAAGTTGCGTGACAATTATGTGCTGGTAAACCCCGCCGAGCGGAAGGCACGTATCGAGGCAGGCTATGTTCCCGGCACTGAAACCGACTATACGCTGATGCGTACACTCGTTTACCTGACCGAGTTTCCTTCCGTGATCCACGGCAGCTTTGACCCGTCCTATTTGCAATTACCACGTGAGATTCTGAGCACGGTCATGCGGCACCATCAGCGATATTTCTCCGTGCTGAAGCCGGATGGTTCACTGGCTCCTGAGTTCGTCGCGGTGACTAATACCGATGGTGACCCGGATGGGCTAATCCGCAAGGGAAATGAGCGGGTACTGCGGGCACGGTTCAATGATGCTCGCTTTTTCTGGGAAGTGGATCAGCGCAAGAAACTGTCTGCGCGCGTGCCGGATCTCGCTAAAATCACTTTTCAGGCGAAGCTCGGGAGCTACAGAGATAAAACAGAGCGAGTTGTTAGACTCGCGGCTGAGGTAGCGGCAATTGTCGACGCGGATGTTAACACGGTCTCCCTAGCCGCTCTGCTCTGCAAATGTGATCTCACAACCGACATGGTGAAAGAGTTTACGGAGTTGCAGGGCATCGTCGGCGGTTTGTATGCAAAGGCGCAGGATGAAGGCGAGGCAGTCGCCACAGCTATCTACGACCATTACAAGCCGGTCAGCATGGAGGATTCCATTCCACGGACGCTCGAAGGCCAGGTGCTTTCGATTGCCGACAAGCTGGATACTCTACGCGAATGCTTTAAAATTGGTTTGATTCCGACCGGGTCCAAAGACCCATTTGCGTTACGCCGAGCCGCACAGGGTATCGTCAAAATTTTATTTGAAGCTCGGCTTCCGTTGCCGCTGATGGAATCAGTCGTGGATGTTCCCGCGCTGGTTCCCTTCCTTAAAGAACGCATTGAATTTTACCTGCGCGATGTTCTTGGCTTTGCTTATGACGAAGTGAACGCCGTTATGGCCGTGCCGATCGGGAGCTTCCCGGACTTAGCGGACCGCGCCGAAGCGATTCATTACATCCGCCCGACAGAGGACTTCGAGCCAGTAGCAG
Source organism: Acidobacteriaceae bacterium (assembly GCA_019239585.1). Classification (GTDB taxonomy): domain Bacteria; phylum Acidobacteriota; class Terriglobia; order Bryobacterales; family Bryobacteraceae; genus Bog-105. Next base: position 2,060 of record JAFAZU010000028.1, on the reverse strand, counting down.
CCAGCTTCAAACGCATCAAGAACATACTGAAGCAGGCGGGCATCACCTTTGCGGACCAGCCGAATCCCGAATTGCTAGCGGACGGCCCTGAAAAAGACTTACATGACGCGTTCAACCGCGTTCGTTCGCAAATCGAAGCCCGTTCCAGCTACCGCGAGAAGCTGGCAGCTATCGCTTCGCTTCGTCCGCAGGTGGATCTTTTTTTCGACAAAATTCTGGTTAATGATCCGGACCCAGCAATCCGGCAGAACCGTCTGGCTCTTCTTCACAGCCTTTTGACGAAGTTTTCCAGTATCGCTGATTTTTCTGAAATTGTAACGGAGGGTGGAAGTGGCATTTGAAACAGCAACCATAGATTTTGAGCAGGAGACAACTCCAGTGACAAAGAAGTACGTTTATTCCTTTGGTGGGGGGACAGCGGACGGCGACGGCAGAATGCGCGACGTCCTGGGTGGAAAGGGCGCGGGGCTTGCGGAGATGAGCAAGGCCGGCGTTCCGGTTCCTCCCGGCTTTACTATCTCAACAGAAGTTTGCAATTTATTCTTTGAGAACGACAAACAGGTTCCAAAGGAAGTTGACGATCAAATTCATCAGGCCCTCGAAAAGCTGGAAGGGCAAATGGGCAAGAAGCTGGGCGGCGTTGATGATCCTCTGCTGTTAAGCGTGCGGTCGGGTGCGAAGTTTTCCATGCCCGGCATGATGAACACTATTCTGAATCTTGGCCTGAACGACCAGACTACTGAGGGACTAGTGCAAAAGACGGGTAATCCGCGTTTTGCCTACGATTGCTATCGGCGTTTTATTCAGATGTTCGGCGAAGTGGCGCTGCACATCGATATGGAAAAATTCGACCACATCTTCGATGTGCGCAAAGCAAAGATTAAGGCAAAGCTCGATACTGATCTCACCGCCGATGACCTAAAAGCGATTATTGCCGATTACAAAAAGCTGGTCCAGAAAGAGACAGGCAAAGAGTTTCCGCAGGATGCAACCGAACAGTTGATGCTGGCTCGCGATGCCGTGTTCAACTCCTGGAACACGCCGAAAGCGATCTACTACCGCCGCATGGAAAAAATTCCTGATTCCATCGGTACCGCCGCCAATGTGCAGGCCATGGTGTTCGGCAATATGGGCGACAACTCCGGCACGGGTGTCGGATTCACGCGCAATCCTTCTACGGGCGAAAAGGTATTTTACGGCGAGTTTCTCATCAATGCGCAGGGAGAAGATGTGGTCGCCGGTATTCGCACGCCGCAACCGATTTCCGAGTTGGAACAGGTCATGCCCGAAGCTTACAACCAGCTTCGCGAGATCACCAGCAATCTGGAGAAGCATTACCGCGATGTGCAGGACTTCGAGTTCACCATTGAAGAAGGCACGCTGTACATGCTGCAAACCCGTAATGGTAAGCGTACCGGCCCGGCAGCAGTTCGCATTGCCGTTGACATGGTGGAAGAGGGCTTAATTAACAAGCAGGAGGCGGTACAGCGGGTTGCGCCGAACCAGCTCGATCAATTGCTGCATCCGGTGCTTGATCCAGCCACGCGCAAATCGCTGCAGAAAATTGCGACGGGCCTTCCTGCCTCACCGGGCGCTTCGGTCGGACGCGCTGCATTTTCTTCCGAAGATGCGGTAGAGCTTTCGAGTGGAGGTCCAGTGATTTTGGTCCGCAAGGAAACCACGCCGGACGACATTCACGGCATGGACGTGTCGAAGGGCATTCTGACGGCAGTGGGCGGTTTGACGAGTCACGCCGCTGTGGTGGCGCGCGGCATGGGACGTCCCTGTGTAGTCGGCGCTTCGTCGATTGCAGTAGATGATGCAAAAAAGATCGCTACGGTCAATTCCGACAGCAAGAAATTAATCGTTAAAGAAGGTGATTGGATTTCGCTCGACGGCAGCACGGGAGAAGTTTACCTGGGTCAGTGCAAGACGAATGAGCCTGATCCGAAATCGCACTATTTCGCCACATTTATGGAGTGGGCTGACGAGTTTCGCGGCAACTTCGGCGTACGCGCCAATGCCGATATTCCCCGTGATGCCAAACAAGCCAAGCTTTT
>JAFAZU010000422.1 GCA_019239585.1 Acidobacteriaceae bacterium | reverse complement strand
GTGTTTGTGTCTAAATTTATTTTTGATTGGGAGTTATCCCGGCGCGAGCCGGTGGCAGCTCTCAGTATTTGACCAAGGCAGGGCACTGACATGATTTTGTGCCCTTTCTTACAAGGTCGATTGGGAACATTTATGAATACCCGGTGTCTATGTGTAGTAGATGCCGGTTTGTAAAGCTCGATGGAAATCTTCAAGCAAACAAACTTTGACTTTCTTGGCAAGAAATGGCCGTTCATTGGCCTGTCCTTGCTGCTCACGCTTGCTGGCATTGTCAGCCTGGCAATCAAGGGGGGACCGAAATACGGCATTGATTTTAATGGGGGGGCGCTGATGGATGTGAACTTTATTCATCGCCCTTCGGCGGAGCAGATTCGCTCGGCCGTGCGCCAAAAAATTTCCGGCGAAATTGAGGTGCAAGAGGTGACCAGTAACCCGCGAGAGGTCCTCATCTCGACGGGTGTGCGGGACGAGCGCGGACTGCAGGTGGTCCGGAACGACATGCTTTCCGCCCTGAATACGGCTTTTAACCCGAATACGGGCGGCAAGCTGGATATCAATACGATCGGCCAGACTGCTTTGGTTGATGCGCTGCGCGGAGCCCTGAGCAAAACGGGTGGACTGTCGGATGACGCGATCGGGAGCTTGGCGAATCGGATTTTAGAGTACCGTGATACGCCGCCGCGCTCGGGTTTAATCGGGAATCTGAATGAGCTGTCGGGTATTCCCGGTATGACCCCTCAAATTCTGAGCGCCATCAGAGAAAGCTTTTTTCCGGGGCAGTTTCATATTGGGCGGGTGGAGATTGTCGGTCCGAAGATCGGCGCAGACCTCCGGCAGCAGGCGATCAACGTCGTACTGATTGCCCTGGGGGCGATGCTGGTCTATATTGCTTTCCGCTTTGAATGGATTTACGGCGTAGCGGCGGTGGTTGCGGTTTTTCACGACACGATCATCACGATTGGCCTGTTTTCCCTATTCAACAAGCAGATTGACCTGACGGTGATTGCGGCGTTGTTGACCCTGGTGGGCTACTCGATGAATGATACGATTGTTGTCTTTGATCGTATTCGTGAAAATCTGCGGCTCGGTATGCGCGGCTCATTTCGTGATATTGTCAACACCAGCATTAACCAGACGTTGAGCCGGACGGTACTGACCTCGGGCTTGACGTTCTTGACGGCGCTGTCGCTTTACTTGTTTGGCGGCCAGGTGCTGAATGGATTTTCGTTCGCGCTGGTTGTCGGTATTATTGTCGGCACTTATTCGTCTATATTTATTGCGAGTCCGATTCTGATCTTCTGGCACGATCTGGCGGAAAAGCGGAGGAGGAACGCACGGTTAACAGCGACCCCGGTGGAGAACAGGGCGCGCGTATCGGCAGGTTCAGTGAAAGGGATTAAGACAGCGAAGTAGAAGTTTACAAAAAGAACGCGGCTCATTGCTCAATGGGCCAGAGTGAGGGAACTATGTTCGACCAAACATTTGTAGATGGGACACAGAAGACAAAGAACAAGTACACCGTCTTGTTTTCTTTGTTGCTTCAGAGCGCCATTATCGGCGTCCTGATTCTGATCCCGCTGATTTACACGGAAACGCTTCCAAGCGCCCAATTAAAGAGTATGCTGACGGCTCCCCCGCCGCCTCCTCCTCCACCCCCGCCGCCACCGCCGGCTCCTCCGAAACCAGTGGTGCAAAAGCCGATAGTGCGGCAGTTCGTAGCCAACCAGTTGCTGGCGCCAAAGGTCATTCCGAAAACGATCAATAAGATCGAAGAAGCGGCTCCGCCACCAGATGTCTCGTCGGGCGTAGTCGGTGGCACGGGTGACCCAGGCGCTGCTGGTGGTGTGTTAGGCGGTGTTCTCGGCGGTGTTCCGAGCGCTGCGCCTCCGCCGCCTCCGCCGCCGAAGGCGAAACCTACTGGTCCCGTGCGGGTTGGCGGACAGGTGGCGGAAGCAAACCTGATCCGGCGTGTTCAACCCGTTTACCCCGCGCTGGCAAAGTCAGCTCGCGTGTCGGGTACAGTTGAGTTCACGGCCACTATCAGCAAGGATGGCAACATCGAAAATCTGTCACTGGTTCGCGGCCATCCGCTTCTAGTAAATGCCGCAAAAGAAGCAGTGTTGCAGTGGAAGTACAAGCCAACAATGCTTAACGGTCAGCCGGTGGAAGTAGTTACCAGCATCATCGTTAACTTCACGTTGAGCCAGTAAGTAGAAGTTAGTTAAGGTTTAGTTATCGATTCAACTTAAGGAGAGAAAAATGATTTTACAACTTCAAGTATGGGCCTTTTGGCTGTTCCAGGAAGAAGGTGGAATTAGCTTTGATCCGCGCACGGTTTGGGGCAACATGAGTTTGGTGGATAAGGCCATCGTGGTGATTCTTTTCATCATGTCCGCCTGGTCCATCGGCGTAATGATTGATCGCGTGATCGCTTACAGCGCCGCGCGCAAGCAGTCCCGAGCTTTTGCTCCGGCAGTTGCAGGCGCGCTGCGTGAAGGCAAGCTGGATGAAGCCGTCAAGATTGCAGACCGCTTCAATAAGAGTCACCTGGCGAAAGTTGTTGTGGCTGGCTTGCAGGAGTTCAAAGCTCA
>JAFAZU010000366.1 GCA_019239585.1 Acidobacteriaceae bacterium | reverse complement strand
AACCAGTGCAACTGCCCTCTGACGGAAAGTGAAGGCCAGTATCAATTTACGGACAACCTGACCAAGATATCCGGCAACCATACTTATAAATTTGGCGCTGATATTCGGTATGCGAAAAACCTTCGTGTTCCCAGCGATTCACACCGTGCTGGCGAGTTGACTTTCAACGCTGCCCGGACCGGCTTCATTGCTGCTAACGCCGACGGTACAAGCAGCTTAACTGCAGCGGGCGGCCTCTCGTTTGCCAGCTTCCTGTTAGGTGATGTAACTGGCTTTTCCCGTTACGTGAGCACTTCTACCAACGCTGCTGAGCATCAACGCCGTTGGTTTTTCTACGGCCAGGATTCCTGGCGTGTTACTTCGAAACTCACTCTTACCTATGGTCTGCGTTGGGAACTCGTCTTTCCAGAACAAGTCAATGGCGCTGGGAACGGTGCTCAGCTTGACTTGCGTACTGGTTTGATCAATGTATTCGGTGTCGGCAATGTCAGTATTCATGGCGTACAAGACATGAATTATCTCAATTTCGCGCCACGCCTCGGCCTTGCTTATCAGTTGACATCGAAAACGGTGATCCGCGCCGGCTATGGCTGGTCCTATGGATTGGGTACGTTTGGCGCGACCTTTGGTCACAACGTGACACAAAACCCGCCTGTCTTGTTCAACCAGACTCCGACCTCTCAGGACAACGTGAACTTTGAGCAGGTCTTCAGGTTGGCGGATGGCCCTCCTTCCTCAAACAACCTGTTCACCGTTCCGCCTTCAGGCCAGTTCCTGCTTCCGAACGGAATCAACGCGAAAGCTAGGCCATTGGATGTTCGTCTCCCCAGAACGGAAGCCTATAACGTAACGGTTGAGCAGCAGATTGCTCCGAATACATCGGTATCCGCTGCTTATGTTGGAAACGTTGGCCGCCACGTATCGACCGGCGCTGGTAACGGGTTCAACTTCAATGTCAATGCTCCAAACTTTGTACCCGGCATATCCTCTACCAACTTGGCTCGTCCCTTCTTTTCAAGATACGGCTGGACACAGGGAATTGATTTTTACTGCATGTGCCTGAACAATAGCTATAACTCATTCCAGTTCCAGATTAAGCGTAACTACGCCAGCGGATACGGAATTCAGGGAAGCTATACTTATCAGGTAGCAAAGGCAATAGCGGGTGATGACTACTCGATTCTCTACAACCGCTCTCTGGCTTACGGCGACATGGATTCCTTGCCGAATCACCAAGTCACGGTTTCTCAAAACTTTGACATTCCATTCGGCAGAAGCCGTAAATACGGAAAGAACATCAATCCTTTTGTCGATGCGGTTCTAGGCGGATGGACGATCAGTGGTGTCACGACCTTCTATAGCGGTCTGCCTTTTACTCCGAACTTGACCGGCATTCCCAATCGGCCCTACACAGGTCCGAGCGGACGTCCCAATGTCGGTTCGGGAAGCCCCTACGCTGCGAATCAAAGCCGGGCTGGATGGTTGAATATCGGCCCGAACGGCACTCTGAGCAGCGCATTCGTAGTTCCGGCTGTTAATACTTTCGGCAACTACGCAATCAACTCGCTTCGTGGTCCTATCTTCATCAACCAGGATCTAAATCTTGCCAAGAAGTTCAGACTGACGGAGCGATTCGGTCTAGAGGTGCGTGGCGAAGCCTACAATATCTTCAACCATGCTAATCTCGGCATACCAAACAACAACGTGAACGGTAGCAACGCCGGCATAATCACCGGTCTTGCTTACGGTTACCAAATGCGCCGCCTGCAATTCGCAACGCGCATAGATTTCTGATCCAACCACCAGTTAAAACAAACAAAGGGGGGAGCAAACAACTGCTTCCCCCTTTCTATTTGGGTATTTGTTCAGCTTGCTTCTTCAACGCTAGCGCCTTTACAGAATCCGGATTAAAGCGCAGCACATCTTCGATTGCTTGCTGAGCCTTCATCATGTTTCCGGTTTGCTGAAAAGCGTAGGCCAGATTGAGAGACGGCACCCCCAGACCTGGGTTTATTCTGACAGCATCTTGCCAAAGTTGAATAGCGCCAAGAGTTTTGCCTTCTGTAGCCAGGTGCTGTCCTAGGTTTGTTAACGCCAGCGTATTCCGAGGATCGGCGTGGAGCGCTCGCTCATAAAGCTTTACTGCATCTTGGGGATGGCCCGCCAGGTCGTTCAAGTAGCCTAAGTTGGACAATACTTCAGGGTCGTCTGGCGCTGCCGGAAGCGCTTTCTCCAACGCAGAGAACGCCCGCAGATAATCGGACTCCTGGTGAGTGCGCGAGGCCACATCCATATACGCCAGCGCCAGATCACGCGGACTTTCTGTACCGGGCCAGAAAGGGATTAATTCTGGAGTTCCATTCTGTGGAAAGGGCTGCTCCGCTCCAGAGCGCCTGATAGAGTGGTCCGTAAATGCCGTGTGAAGGCCATCAACAGCTTGCCGCTTCGGCATATGACACGCAACGCAGTTGTCCGCCTTTGCACTACGTATCTCAGATTTTTCCATGCAACTCGTCTCCGTATGGCAATTGAGGCATTTCGTTTTGAAGTATGCCGGCTTTTCGTCTCCTGCAGGCTCCCGATGCGGATCGTGGCAGGTACCGCACCACAGTTTGTCTCCGCTCATTTTCTTGCAACGGCTCAACCATAGCCCCTCAAAATGGCCAATAACTTTTAGGCTGTCTGGATCAGGCGAGGACCAGATAAACGGCACAACATGGTCTGTCAGCCGGTCTCCAGTAGTAAAAGCCGATGCATTCTGTTTCTGTACCCGCGCCTCGCCGGTTAGATGGCATTGAGCGCATACGCTGTCTCGCAGCATCGGATGGAGCTTCGCCGGATTCAGAATGCTTAATGGCGCTCCCTCATGATGGGGAGTGAATTTGGCGATGTGCGCGCTGCCGGGTCCGTGGCAGCGTTCACACGACACTGCTCCCTCTGAAAACGGTTCCTGTGCTGCCCGCCCGCTCGCATGACAGTCAAGACAAGGCTGCTCAATTTGCCGACCCAGGAAGATGGAATGTTCTGTTTCATAGCCGGGCGCCATGTCCCACTGCTGTCGATTTGTGTAATAGGCGACAGGCGCTTGGAAAAGCATCCCGCTATAACGGTATATATATCCGCGTGCGTGAGTTCCTGAGCCGATGTAATACGCCAGCCTTCTCGTCCCTGAAATGGGAGGTTCTCCTGTCTTGGGAG
>JAFAZU010000294.1 GCA_019239585.1 Acidobacteriaceae bacterium | reverse complement strand
GATAGCACCAAAATCGGCGCCAGTGTTGTACTTTGCCAAGTTTTGCAGTTCCGCCGAATGAAGAACATTGGCGTTATAAAATGCCGTAACAACAGCTAAAGCTGTTACAGCCCTAGTTCCTGGTCATAAGCAGCTAGCTCATCCAGGGTTGCTCGGCGTTCTGCATTATTTGATGTTTGTATTTTGTTAAAGATTCAGCCGCACCCGCCGGTGAGTTCCCATACGACGAGAGTTGATCTTGCCCTTGTCAAGTAGTTGAATGAGAGAAGGCCGCGAGATCTGCATCATGCCAGCAGCTTCTTGAGTTGTCAGTTCCGCGTGAACAGGAATCAGGGTGACAGCGAACACTTAAACAGGGGCACTTGCAAGTACTCCGGTAAAGATCCCAAAAGCGCTTACCGGAGTACTTTGAATCAGATTTATTTGCCTTGTTTACTCGCCATCGAGCGCTTATAATGCGCTACGACGTCCAGCCAACAGGCTAACCAGGAACATGACCAGGAAGATCACGAAACAGATCTTCGCGATAGTGGCTGCCGCCGCATAGACTCCTCCGAATCCAAGAACCGCAGCAATCAAGGCGATCACGAGAAATACCCAGGTATACCAGAGCATGTGTTTTACTCTCCTCGGTTTCTTTTAGAGCAAGTGGTCTGCCAGAGTCTCAAGTTGCGCCGGCATATGCACCAGCATATTAAAAACATTCGATTAATCAATAACTTGGCTGCAAAGAGCCGTTTCCCTATGCTGCTGGTGTGTCCGTTGATGTGGAATATTTTCCGTCTACCAGGATCATTGTAATGAAGGATCTTCCTTTCCCTACGATGCGACAATGATTTGCAGTGGCAGAGAGCACAGACGAACTTACGCCTGAGCAAAAAAATCAAATACCCGTTAACAGAAATGACGTTCTCTGGGCGGGTACAGCAGGGTTGGCGCTGTTGGTTGTGATCGCTTTGGCCCTCTTTGATTGGCGCGGGGTTCAGGTTGCTAACAAGCGCGCGGTCAGCACACGTGAGTTGGTGAGTGATCTTCGAAAAATTTCCCGGCTTACCGACGAAGCCGAAACAGGGCAGCGCGGCTATTTATTAAGGGCGCAGGACGACTATCTTGAACCTTATACCAGCGCCGTTCAGGAAATTCCGCACGAAATTAGCAAGTTGCAATCCAATGTTGAGGCGCAACCCCACCGGAAGCAGATTAACGAACTTACCCGGTTAATAGCCGATAAATTGGCAGAGCTGAAGCAGACCATTGATCTTCGCCGTACGGCGGGTCTCCCGGCTGCGCTCGCTGTAGTGCAAACGGATCGCGGCAAGAAAACAATGGATCGCATTCGCGCATTGATTACCAGCTTTGAAGAAGATATCGATGCAAGCGCTAACGCCCAGGCACAAGAAGTAGCCCGCCGGGCTCGTAATGCCGCCCTACTGACGAGCGCCGCCTCTCTCACGCTTTTTACGTTGTTTACCGTGGCATACTTTCAACTCCGGCGGCAACGGGAAACGGCAGAAGCTGCCAATCGCGCTAAAAGCGTGTTTCTGGCCAGTATGAGCCATGAACTCCGTACTCCACTGAACGCCATTATTGGATACAGCGAGATGCTTATGGAGGAAGCAGAAGATTCAGCGCAAAGCTCGCTTGTCCCGGACCTTGCCAAGATCCAGCTTGCCGGGAAGCATTTGCTTATGCTGATTAACTCAGTGCTCGACCTATCCAAAATCGAGGCGGGCAAGATGGACCTCTACGTGGAAACTATTGGCGTGGTCTCGCTTGTCGAGGAAGTCGCATCAGTAGTTCGACCGTTGGCCGACAAAAACGGTAATCGCCTGGTATTGCAGATTGATTCTCATGCAGGTTCCGTACAGAGCGATGGAACGAAGCTGCGGCAAACTCTTTATAACCTGCTCAGCAATGCCTGTAAGTTTACGCAAAATGGAAGCATCACCTTTGGGGTCCACCGCGAAAAGGAAGGCGCGCAGGAAACGGTTGTGTTCACGGTAGAGGATACAGGCATTGGAATGACTCCAGCGCAAATTGAGCGATCTTTTCAACCGTTTACGCAGGCAGATTCCTCTACTTCCCGTCGCTTCGGCGGAACGGGTTTGGGCTTGGCGCTCAGTCGGCGTTTTGTCCAAATACTGGGCGGCAGCTTATCGGTTGAGAGCCGCCCGAAAGCTGGCTCGACCTTCACAGTGCGCATTCCTGTTGACGTAACTGGCCAGGAAGCGCGTGGCGCCCATAGCGTTGTTGCCGAGCCGGCACCGGCGAACAATCTCGTTCTGGCTATTGATGATGAGCCGAGCGTGGGGGAACTCTTGTCCCGTTCGCTTGCTAAGCATGGATTCCGCGTTCATCCTGCTTACACGGGAGAAGAAGGCGTTCGGCTGGCCCGTAAGCTACGTCCGGTTGCTATCACCCTGGACGTTATGATGCCGGGTATGGATGGGTGGATGGTGCTCTCCATGTTGAAAGCCGACGCTGAGCTTCGTGAGATTCCGGTTGTTATGTTGACGATTAGCGACAACCAGAACCTGGGCTATACGTTAGGCGCGACCGATTATCTGAGCAAGCCGATTGACCGCGAAAGGCTTCTTTCCGTATTGATGCGCTATCACACACCCGAATCGGCCGCTTCCGCTCTGGTTGTGGAAGACGACCCCAATTCCCGCGAACTCCTGCGTCGTGCGCTGGAAGGAGAGGGCTGGAAAGCGCGGACGGCAGAAAATGGACGCGTCGCGTTAGATCTCATCGCCCAACAAAGGCCGGGAGTGATCCTGCTTGACCTAATGATGCCAGAAATGGATGGTTTCGAATTTGTTTCAGCTCTGCGGCAACAACCGGAAAACCGAAATATTCCCATTGTTGTGATTACGGCAAAGGATCTCACCAGCGGCGATCGCGTCAGGTTGAACGGATATGTCAACCGGATTCTGCAAAAGGGAGCGTTTCAGATTGAAGACCTATTAGCCGAAGTCAGCCGATTGGTGGCGACACGAGTACAGACAAAACCGGCTGCTCCGCTCCCTTCCGATTAATTTCTTAGTTTAGGCTCGCGCTCTGGCGCGAGATCGCTGGGACGGAGCGGATCCGGCTTTTTTCCTGGGCTGCCGGGTAATAGCGGAACCGTTAGCCGCTATCTTGGGAGATTCAGATTGCAATTCCAAATTCAGAGAAGCATTTTGGCTGCCGGAGTCGGGTCGGAGGCCGTTTGAGGGTACCGGCCAAGCATCTCGCGCTGCTGCCAATTCGCCGAGGAGCTGTTTCGGCTTTAAGCCATATAGGTGTTGGCCTAAGTCCAAAGCCTTATCGCGTAATTCACCCCCATGCTGTTTTGCAATTGCAAGAAATTGCCGCACTTGCTTTGGATGCCCGAAACTGGCTTTATTGTTAATCGTGTCACGCAAGACCACTAAGTTGTGGTCATCGCCTAACCAGGTTTCCAGCTTTTTTAAATCATCTTCCCGTGTTTGCAGGAAGGCAGTATTCAAACCACCCAGAAGACGCACATGATACCAGTGATCTTTGACCCGTTTGCGCCAATTGTGAAAACTGACGGCATCTTGTGCTTTTCCGGCCTGCTTCATGGCTTTGCGCCCGCGCCGGTACACATTTATTAACCCTCGTTCCAGACCTTCGAAACCTGCTCCGTCGAGCTGATAACCTTTCACATGTTCACGTGTGGTCCCGAGAGCTGCCACTGCGGAGCCAAGCGTCTCCTCAACATTGATCTTCTGCTCCGTTGCGGATTTATGTTCCTCCAAGCGTCCTCGCAGTAACTGGACTAGATCATCGGCCAGCAGCTTCTGCGGCTCGGCTTCCTTAACAACTGCCTCGAAGATTTCGATAATGGCGCACGCATCTCTCAGTTCCGACAGTTTGCGCCCGATGCCACGCAAGTGTTCGTTTTCTTTCCGGAACGTTCCTTTGCCGATCAGCGGGGCAACGAGCCGCAAAAGACCACGAACCTTTTTGACGCTCTTGCGAGCTTCATGAATGCTCTCATCGCGGTCCTTATTCTTATGTTTCGTGAGTTCGTCTACTGCAGAATCAATCTCTTCCAGGAGAATGCGCCGAACCTCATGGGGAACAGGCTGCTCCGCGTTAAAGCGATAAGCCATACCAATGTTAGACTCACTATTTTACCGAATGACGCAAATTAGTTTCAATTCCGTTACGAATGGCCTTCACTCGGGTGAGTAGGCGCGACGTTTGTTGTATCGCCGCCGTACTCCTTGTCGGCTTCCTCATTGCGGCCCAGCAAGCGTAAAGCAGCAGAGGTCACGTACTCGGCTGTAAAACCGAAGTTTTTCATGATTTCAGCGCCCGGCGCGGAAGCGCCGTAATGGTCGATGCCGATAATCGTGCCTTCGTCCCCGGCCCATTGCGCCCACCCCATGGGGGACGCGGCCTCCACTGTGACGCGCTTTTTCATGCTCTTGGGCAGCACACTTTCCCGGTAGCCCTCGTCCTGCGCCTTAAACAGTTCCCAACTCGGCATGCTGACCACGCGGGCTTTCACGCCATAGCCCGCCAGCTTCTCGTGAGCTTTCATGCAAAGCGCCACTTCCGAACCCGTGCCAATCAGGATCACCTCCGGCGCGCCGCCTTCGGCTTCGGCCAGAATATAAGCCCCCTTTGCGACGCCGCCTTCTTTGGCTTTGCTGCGGTCCAGGTGCGGAACGTTTTGGCGCGTTAGAGCGAATAACGTCGGACCATTGTGTTCAATGGCAAACTCCCAAGCTTCGGCCGTCTCGTTGGCGTCGGCAGGCCGGAGGACAACCAGATTGGGAATGGCGCGCAAACCGGCAATTTGCTCAATGGGCTCATGGGTCGGGCCATCCTCGCCCACGCCTACGCTGTCATGCGTGAAGACATAAAACACCTGCAGCTTGCTTAACGCACCTAGGCGTACAGCGGGCTTCATATAATCCGAGAACACTAGGAAGGTTGCACTGAAGGGAAGAACGCCGCCGTGAGCGGCCATGCCGTTTACCGCAGCGCCCATCGCATGTTCACGAACGCCGAACGCCATATTGCGTCCGGCATAGCCCCATACGCCGCCTACCGCTCCTTGCGCGCTGGGTCCGACGTACTCAGGAGGCTGGAAGTCGCCTTCGCCTTTTAAGGCAGTGTTGGTTGAGGGATTCAGGTCCGCCGAGCCCCCGATTAAGTTCAGAATGTGTTTACTCAGGGCATTCATGACCTGACCACCGGCAGCGCGCGTGGCGATTGGCTTATCCTCGGGCTTCCACTTCGGTAGATCGTTTTTCCAGTCGCTGGGCAGGTTTCCGGCAATCATTCCCTCCAGTTCGGCTGCTTCTTTCGGAAACGCCTGCTTATAAGCATCAAAGCGTTGCCCCCACTCGCTTTGTTTTTTCGCTCCCTTTTCGCCGATTTTACGGAAAAAATCAACAGCATCCTGCGGCAGGTAGAATTTTTCCTGGCTGCCCCAGCCTAATGCCTTTTTTGCAGCCAGCAGTTCATCATCGCCCAGCGGATTGCCGTGCGCCTCAAAGGTGTCCTGTTTTTTCGGGCTGCCGTAACCAATGTGGGTGTGAACCAGAATCAGCGAGGGCCGGTTCACCTCTTCCTGCGCCTCCTTGATCGCTTTCGCAACATCTTCTACATCGTTTCCTTCCTTGACATGGCGGGTGTGCCAACCATAGGCCTGGAACCGCTTGGCGACATCTTCCGTAAAGCACAGGCTTGTGGCACCCGCAAGGGAGATGTGATTGTCGTCGTAGAGATAGATGAGCTTGCCCAGCCGCAAATGGCCTGCAAGCGATGCCGCTTCCTGGGTGACGCCTTCCATCAAGTCACCGTCGCCGCAAATGGAATACGTGTAGTGGTCGATAATGGCGTGCCCTGGACGGTTGAAGCGGGCTGCCAACCAAGCTTCTGCCATTGCCATTCCTACGCCGTTGGCAAACCCTTGGCCGAGAGGACCAGTTGCCACTTCCACGCCTACGGTGTGGCCTCGCTCCGGATGCCCCGGCGTTTTGCTGCCCCACTGACGAAAGCGCTTCAGTTCATCCAGCGGCAAATCATAGCCTGTCAGGTAAAGCAAGCTGTAGAGCAGCATGGAGCCATGACCGGCAGAAAGAACAAAACGATCCCGATCAAACCAGAGAGGATCTTTCGGGTTGAACTTCAGGTACTTTGTCCATAATGTATAAGCCATGGCGGCAGCGCCCATGGGCATGCCAGGGTGGCCCGAGTTCGCCTGCTGCACGGCATCAGCCGAGAGAAAGCGGATCGTGTTAATACAAAGGTCTTCTAGTGTTTGCGTTTCTGTTGTAGGCACTTGTTTGCTCTCCTCATTGGACAAGAATCCGGAAATCTTGTAACGTGCTAGGGTGATTTTCGAGTTTACCTTAATTGGGAAACCAGGGAGTGACGTTCACACTAAACTTCTGCTGTCGCCAAAGTAAAGCAGCCA
>JAFAZU010000281.1 GCA_019239585.1 Acidobacteriaceae bacterium | reverse complement strand
CGAGCGTAGGGAAACGCACTTCGCGCAAAGTGCAGGAGCCTCGTCCGTTCCGTGAGTACCCAGGGTGGGAATACAACGATTTTCCGCTGCCTCCTGACTACAAACAGCCAGGCGAGTGGGTGTTTGCCCGGTTTATGTACCGTGCCGTGTTCAGCTGGCGCGGACGGCTGAATAACTGGACCATTGATTATCCCCGCTCGGATCGACATCTTTCCGCTGCGGTCCGGCGTTTAACGCGCATCCAGGCCCGGTCGGTGGAACAGCCAGTGGCGGCCGAGGACGGGGACGATATTTATAACTGGCCTTGGCTCTATGGAGTGGAGGTCGGCCATTGGGACCTGACCGACTATGAGGCCGCCAAGCTGCGTGATTATTTGGACCGGGGCGGATTTTTCATGTGCGATGACTTTCATGGAACGGAGGAGTGGGAAACATTCGTCAGCAGCATGAAGAAGGTCTATCCGGATCGCGCGATTGTGGATCTTCCGAATAGCGAGGCGATTTTTCACTCTGTTTATGACCTGGACGACCGGTATCAGGTGCCGGGCGAACAGTTTGTATATACGCATCAGAAGTATGAAAAGGATGGGTACCAGGCGCGATGGCGCGGGATTTACGACAACAAGGGCCGGGTAGTGGTCGCAATCTGCCACAACATGGATCTCGGTGACTCCTGGGAGCACGCCGACAATCCGGAGTATCCGGAGCAGTATTCCGCTTTGGGATTTCGGATCGGCGTGAATTATCTGGTATATGCGATGACGCATTAGGGCTGTGCTGAACGATGTTTGAGTTTCTGTTTAAATATCCCCTTAGCGCTTTTACGCGGGGCCGGTTTGTGCTGCTGGGGTCTTGGCCTCGGACGGTTCTGTTTGCTTGTATATGCTTGGCTGCTTTGGCGCTGGCTTGGGCGATGTGGCGTCGGCGGAGTAGCTTACAGCAGTCGTTTCGCGGTGCGCGGGCTTTCGTGCTTTGGGGTCTGCAAACCGCTTTACTAGGGCTTCTGCTTTTGGTTTTATGGCAGCCGGCAATCAGCGTGACAGCTTTGAAGCCACAGGAGAACGTGATTGCCGTGTTGGTTGATGATAGCCGGAGTATGGCGCTCAAGGACGGTTCGGAAACGCGAGAGGAGCAAGCCAGGCGGATTCTCGATTCGCAGTTGTTGAAAGATTTGCGGAGTCGGTTTCAAGTGCGTTTATACCGACTCGGGGCGGGCGTAGAACGAATTGCGGATTCTACCCGCTTAACTGCTTCGGAAAGTTCCACGCAGATTGGCCGGGGATTACGGCAGATTGCAGACGAGGCGGGGACGCTGCCGATTGGCTCCGTGTTGCTCCTGAGCGATGGCGCGGACAACTCGGGCGGCGTGGACCTCCCCACATTGGCGGAGCTTCGACGGCGGCATCTGCCGGTCAATACGATCGGGTTTGGCAGCGAACAGTTGTCGCACGATATCGAGGTGGATGGACTGGATTTGCCCCCGAAGACGCTTGAAGGGTCGCGGTTGGAGGCGCAGGTCACCATTCGCCAAAATGGGTTCGGCGGCAGGCATGCGCGGATTGTTCTGACCAGTGGCGGCTCGGTGCTGGCGAGCCGGGATGTAGTACTGCGAGGTGTGCCGGAGCAGACGCAAACGGTTGAGTTTCATGCGGGCAAGGCGGGCGTAAAAAATATAGAGGCTCGGATTGATCCGCTGCCGGGGGAAACGAATACAGAAAATAACCGGCAGACGCGCGTGATCTCCATCGATAATAAGAAGCGCCGTATTTTGTACGTCGAGGGCGAGCCGCGTTGGGATTACAAATTTATCCGGCGCGCGGTGGAGGACGATCCGGCTATTCAAATAACTTCCATGCTGCGCACTACGCAGAATAAGTTTTACTATCAAGGCCCCAATGCGAATGAGTTAACAGAAGGATTTCCCAATAAGGAAGAGGATGTTTTTAAATATGAGGGACTGATTCTGGGAAGCGTGGAATCCGGGTTCTTCAATGTTTCACAGCAAACGGTTATTAAAGATTTTGTGGACCGGCGTGGGGGCGGTTTGTTGTTTCTGGGCGGAAGAGCTTCCCTGGCAGACGGCGGTTACAATATACCCCCATTCACGGAACTGCTGCCAGTTTATTTGCCGATACGGAGAAACACATTTCAGCGGACATTTGTGGCGGCGGAATTGACAGAGGCGGGGAAGAAGAGCTTAATTTGCCGGATTGAGGATGATCCGGAAAAGAGCATCGATCATTGGGAGGTGCTGCCTTATCTGGCGAACTACCAGGACCCTGGAACGCCGAAACCGGGAGCTACGGTTTTAGCCCGTGTCAATGCCGGGGGCAATCGTTTGCCTTTGCTGATTACCGAAAATTATGGGCGGGGGCGGACGGCTGTATTTGCCACGGGTGGAAGCTGGCGATGGCGGATGCAGCAACCCGTGGGAGACACAAGCGAGGAGACTTTCTGGCGGCAGCTTTTACGATGGACGGCGGGGGCGACGCCTTCCGCGGTAGTTGCCTCAACACGAAATGCGACGCTGGAGGATGACGGCCATATGCAGCTGCGCGCGGAAGTTCGGGATAAGTCGTATCAATTAGCTTCTGATGCGGAGGTGAGCGCACATGTGGTGGAGCCGGATGGGTCGGCTGAGACGGTTACGTTGCGCCCGGAGCCTTTGACGCAGGGAGTTTATACGGCGGATTGGAATGCTCCGAAGGCTGGTTCGTACCTGGCGGAGATCACGGCCCGGCGGGGTGCGCAATTATTGGGCAAGGATGTGCTTCCGTTCCGGCGCGAGGACGGTGTAGCGGAGAATTATCATCGCGAGCAGAATAAGGAGCTTTTACAACAGTTGGCGGAACAGACGGGCGGACAGTATTACAAGCCGGGTGACGCGAAACGGGTGGCAGGAGAAATTGCTTATTCGGAAGCGGGGGTAACGTCGCGGGAGCTGCGTGATCTTTGGGATATGCCGGCTGTGTTTCTGGCGATCCTTCTTTTGAAATCGACGGAGTGGCTTCTGCGTAGACGGTGGGGCGTGGTGTGACGAAAGCAATACTTTTCTTTTGCTTGGTGTTTCCTTTGTCAG
>JAFAZU010000252.1 GCA_019239585.1 Acidobacteriaceae bacterium | reverse complement strand
TGCTGGACCGAATCCGGTCGGCTTATGATCAGGCGCTGGGAACCAGTAATCGCGAAGCGTACCGGAGCGCGATGGAAAGCGAGCTGTTGCTGCTGGACGACCTAGGGGCGCACCGGGTGACGGATTGGGTAGAAGACACAGTAACGGCGATTGTGACGCACCGGTACAACCATCGCAAGCCTCTGATCGCAACGACTAACTTGGCCGATCCAGATGCAGGGGGGCTAATGGACAAGTCATCGCTATCTGGGGGGCAGAGTTTTCGCACGACTCTGGAAGAGCGCATTGGCGAGCGCGCACGGTCTCGTTTGTTCGAAATGTGTCGAGTCATTCGTATGCCTAATGTGAATGACTACCGCATCAAGCCGCATAAGGTGAGTTAAAGCCGAGTTGAAAACAGACTTCAGGTTGATAACTAAACACGAAAATAGACGTGTACGACAGCCAGGTTAGGATTAGTGACGCAATACCATTCCCGTCGAAGAATCTGAAATGGTTCTTTTGGGGGCCGGGATTCACATTCCAGAAATTCGTAATAGGATTCAGCAAATTTTTTCGCCCTCTTCACAAAGGGTGCGTAATCAATCCCTTCGCATGTCGAAACCCTTTCGCCATAGCTGAGTAGGATAAGACCAGCATCCGCGCTGGACGGATCAATAAGGTCAAACTCGTTGTAGAACTCGTCTGTGCGCTGCGGATTATTGCGAGCGAACATTTCCAACGTCATTCCGTGCGGGGCCGTTAACGATGCTGAGGTCGGCGCATTCTCTCCACACGGCTTCGTGCCTCCGACCTTAGAGAATGAGGTTGCCTCTAAAATCCGTATTCCATAAGTTAATCTTCAACTGGCCCTCGTGCTCCTTGGCGAGCCCCGCTCTGTTCGTACTCGATCGGGCTCTGGTATTGCAAGCTCGAATGGAGCCGCTTCCGGTTGTACCAGAACAGCCATGGCAGCACCTCATCTTTGGCCATTCGGCGCGTTTCGAACCTTTGGCCATGCAGCCGTTCGACCTTGAGCGATCCAAACAAGGTTTCACTGCAGGCGTTGTCCCAACAAGTGCCTTGGCGACTCATCGAACACTGCCCACCGTAGTCGCGCAGCATCTGCTGAAACGGCTGACCGGCGTACTGGCTACCCCGATCGCTATGAAACAGCAGTCCTGCCTTTCTGCCGGGCTGGCGTTGCAGCCAAGCCATCTGAAAGGCATCCCTGACCAACTCACTCCGCCTCTCTTCCTGCAGCGCCCAGCCCACCACCTGACGATTGAACAGGTCCATCACAATAGCCAGAAACAATCAGCCCTCGCCGGTAGCGATATAGGTGATGTCGCCCACCCACGCCTGCTTCGGAGTGACGACGCTGAACTGGCGATTGAGCCGATTGTCGGCCACCGGAAGAGCGTGTCGGCTGTCGGTGGTGCTGATCCGGAAACGACGCCGGCCCCGGGCCCGCATGCTGTGCGGCTGCATCAACTGTTGCACGCGCTGCTTGCCGACCCGAATTCCTTGTCGTTTGAGTTGTCTCCAGATCCGGGGCCAACCATAAGCGCCCCGCGTTTCCGTATGCACCGCGCGAATGTGCCCCCGCAACACCTCTTCGCTCAGAGGTCGGCGCGGCGTCATGGTGTGCTGACGGCCAAAGTGTTCGTGGTCGCCCGCCCCGCTCACGCCCCACACCCGGCATGGCACACGGATCGGCCAAAGGTGCCGGTTCCGGCGAATCAAGGCGTACTTCATCTTGGGCCCTGGGCGAAGTACGCCGTCGCTTTTCCCAAGAGGTCGCGCTCCATTTTGACCTGCGCCAGTTCGGCCCGCAAGCGGCTAATTTCCATCTGCTCGGCGCTGACCGTGCGGCTGTTGGCAGCATCCTGGAGCCGGCCTTCTCGTTGCGCTTTGACCCCGTTGAACAGGCTTTGTTCGGCGATGTTTAACTGGCGGGCGGCTGCTCGCATGCTCTGTCCCGACTCGACCAAGCGCACGGCTTCTGGTTTAAACTCCAAGGTGTATTGTGCCCGTGCTGTGTTCCTCCTCTCTGTCCTCCTTGCTCCTTTCTACTCTCTCAGCAAGGGAGACGTTTTAGACGGGCAAGCTCAGACAGAGGACAAGCCCTAAGGCCCTCAAAGTAACTACAGCGCAAAGGCGCGCGATGCGCCCAGGACCAAGACAAGCGTTAAACCGGCGATTGCCAGTTCCCCAATAGCTCCCACCGCCAGCGGCTTCAATCCCTGCTTTCGCAATTCACGGATGTTGGTTTGCAGTCCCACTCCGGCAAATGTCAGAAGAAACGCCCAACGGGACAGATTCGCAATATCGGTCATCTGCCCCTTGGTGAAAAGCCCCAAAGTTGCAGCCAGAGAAATCAGCAGAAAGCCAAGAACAAACTTCGGGAACTTGTTCCATAGAAAGACTGCTCGATTTTGGATGAAATCCTTCTGGCTCTTGCGGGCCCACGCCAGAGCATACGCCAGTACCACAAACCCAATCGTTGCATTCCTCGTCGTCTTGGCAAGCACTGCGAATTTGGCCGCTGCATCCGAATACAGCGCCCCTGCAGCGGTCGCCTCAGCCGTATTGTCAACGGCCAATCCTGCCCATAGTCCGAAAGCATGGTCCGACATTCCTAAGGCATGTCCGATGGCCGGAAAGGCAAACAGACTGAAAGCGCCTAAGGCCAGAATCGCGCCAATCGCATAGGAAGCATCTTCGTCGTCCGCTTCAATCGCACCCTTGGCCGCAATAATGGCCGATACTCCGCAGATGGATGACCCAATCGCCAATAGCGAAGTCAGCTTTGGACTTAATCCCATCCATTTTCCTAAAAAACTCATCAGGGTGATGGAAATAGCAAGCTCCACGGCCACAAAGGCAAGACTGATCCCGCCCAGCTTCAGAACATCACCCAACAGAAACCGGACCCCCAGGAAAACAATTCCTAGCTTCAGCCAAAACTCATACGTCGCCACCCCAGCCTTACACACGCGAGGAATGCCAACTGTGTTTGCAATCAGAAGCCCGTAAAGAATAGCCCACAGGACATACTCAATGTTTGGCAGGTGCAGGTGATGAGCCTTGCCGTACGCAGCAATCCCCTGCTCAGTCAGTTTGCCCAGCCATCCAATAGCGGCCAGTAAGAACAGTCCCGGAATCAGGCGCAGGAAGCTGGGAACTTCCACTCCGGACCGAATTGCCGTGTTACTAATGGTAGCCATGCTGCTCCTTACCAGGGAATATGCGAAAGCACGCCGGACTTAACCAAAGTGGCAACTGCTAAAGCCGTGATCACTGACCACCAATCCAAGGAAATTCTGCGTCGAATCATAAACCAGATGAACTTAATAGTACTAAATTCTATATACAAAGGGTAGATTCAGCTAAGCCGTAGAAGATGCAGCCCGTACAATCCCATCCCTGGACCCTCTCGGCGGAAGAAGCAATTGCCCTGCAAAGGAAATTAGCGACCTTGGTTAGCACAGAAGACGATCTGCCCGATCCGGTCCAAACCGTAGCTGGTATCGATCTGGCCTATAACGATAAGCAAGCGTTCGCTGCCGTGGTCCTGCTGGAGGCCAGCACCTGCAAAGTGCAGCAGGTTGTTTCTGCCGAAATACCCGTTCAGTTCCCTTACGTGCCGGGACTACTTTCTTTTCGAGAAGTACCCGCTATTATGCGCGCCCTCGAAAAGCAATCGGTGCGGCCCGACCTCATAGTATGTGATGGCCAAGGCATTGCCCACCCTCGGCGATTCGGAATTGCCTGTCATGTCGGCGTACTCTATGATCTGCCTACAATTGGCTGCGCTAAAAGTCGTTTGATCGGCAAAGCGGATGACCCTGCCCCAACAAAGGGGAGCTACAGCGAGTTGGTATACAAGAGGGAGGTTGTGGGAGCGGTTCTGCGAACACGCGATAACGTAAATCCCTTGTACATATCGCCAGGACACCGTATCTCCGTTCGGACGGCGCTCCATTGGATTTTAAAGCTGACGACCCGCTATCGCCTTCCCGAACCGACCCGCCTTGCCGATCAGCTCGTAGGTCAAATCAAGCGAAAAACCATCGGCTCTTTATTTGCTGACCTGAACGAGGCATGATACAACTGGTGCTTTCCCTAGAACATGACACAGCCGTTCTCTCGTCGTGAAGTTTTCTGTGCGCTGGCAGGCGCTGGTTTAGGAGTTGGGGCCTTTGCACGATCGCTCAGTGGCCTACGCATTGGCATTATGGATGGCATTGTCGGCCATGCTTCGCAACCCGAGTCGGTCGATGCAGCGGCGGATCTTGGATTAGCAGGTGTGCAAGTCACACTGGGAAAGCCTGACGCATCCGGGCAGTTAGCTCTTTCTAACCCTGGGCTTCAGGAGCGTTTTCGCGAAGCTGCCAAGCGCCGTGGGATCGCCTTGCCCAATACCTACTTAGATATCCTGCACACAGACTGTTTGAAAGACAATAGCGCAGCGGCACTGCGTTGGATTCAACAAGGGCTAACCATTACGAAAGCATTGGGAGCTGATGTTTTGATGTTGGTCTTTTTCGGACATTGTGCCATTGAAAAGGAGCCGGAGCAAAAAGCAGTGGTCGCTCCGCTGCGGGAAGCGTGCCGCATGGCGCAGGATACAGGGATCGTGCTTGGGTTCGAAAATACAATTTCCGCCAAAGACAATCTGGCAATA